>JAQUMG010000093.1 GCA_028718265.1 Candidatus Omnitrophota bacterium | reverse complement strand
AGTAGGTCTGCCGATACCGATTCTGAACGAAGATATTGCAAAATGCGCGGCCGTGAAGGATGAAGATATCTATACCCAGATAGTCGACTATTCGACTGCGTATCCGGAAGGTACCGGCGAGACCATAGGAGAAGCAAACTACAAAGACCTTAAATCCGGAAGTATAAAAATAAAAGGAAAAGACGTGCCTACCTCTTCGCTGTCAAGCTACAGCAAGGCGGTCGAAATAGCAGAATCCCTGAAGAAGAGCATAAAGGATAAGAAGTTCTTTCTGACGGAACCGGTCCAGCCTATTCCACGCGCCGATTCCGGCATAAAGTTTAAACAACTTAACGAACGTCCGGTAAAATAAGAATTGAAGCCGGGCGAGTCAGCGTGATAAAATATGTCTGTTACCATAGGGGGGTACTAATGATACGTAGCGTAATAATCCTGCTCCTGATAATAGCAGTCTCGTTAGCGGTATTTAAAATACTCGATAGAAATGCAGGCGCCCAGGAAACAGGCGGAATTAGTCAGGTACTCGCGAACCAGGAACTGATTTTACAGAAGTTAGACTCAATAGATCACAAGGTCGATGTTCTTAAGACGAGGATCCGCTGATAATGGGTAATACGGCGCCGGTAACTTTTCCGCTTGCTTTCATAGCGGGGTTTTTAACGTTTGCTTCACCGTGTATTTTTCCGCTTATCCCGGCCTATATTTCCTATATTACGGGAATATCTTTTAATGAGCTTAAGGAAGCTAAAAGCAGCGATGTTCAGCTGAAAACGCTGATTCATTCGCTGTTTTTTGTCCTGGGTTTCTCGGCGGTTTTTATAAGCCTAGGCGCGTCCGCGTCTCTATTGGGCAAGATTATCCTGGCGTACAGGGTGTTGCTGAGCCGGATAGGCGGAGTGCTCGTCATACTCTTCGGACTTTATATAATGGGCGTCTTCAGAATAAGTGCCCTTGACAGAGAAAAAAGAATAGAAGTAAAATTGCAGAAAGGCTCAAAGCTCGGATCGTTTCTTCTGGGGGTGACGTTTGCGGCGGCGTGGACACCGTGCGTGGGACCGATTTTAGGTTCCATATTGATATATGCCGGGACCAGGGATACAATGCTCGAAGGCATCTTGCTTCTTACCTCTTATTCGCTTGGCGTTGCCATCCCGTTTATGATTTCGGCATTTCTTGTGAATTCGTTAATTGCGCGCATTGCGCAATTTAATAAATATCTTTCCGCGGTAAAGTATATCTGCGGCGTTCTTTTGGTTTTAATGGGCATATTACTTGTTACTAACCATTTCGGCATGATAAGATGGTAGAAAAAGGAAAGTGTCCCCGTCCAGTGAGTAAAAGATAAGAGGTCAAAATGGCTGACATGAAAAAACAAGTAGAAGATGTACTCGTCGGATTACGTACGCACTTACAGGCTGACGGCGGCGATATAGAGTTAGTCGATGTAAGCGATAAAGGCATAGTGAAAGTCAGGCTAAAAGGCGCATGCGCCGGATGCCCCATGAGTCAGATGACGCTGGCGCATTTTGTTGAGGAAAGCCTGAAGAAAGCGGTTCCGGGGGTTAAAAAAGTAGAGTCAGTGTAAGAGATAATATGATAATAACAAAACAAAAAGATAAATCGGAAATCCTTAAATATCTCGAGAATGACGCCAAGATATTCATAATAGGCTGCGGGGAATGTGCCACGGTCTGCAAAACCGGCGGCGAAAAAGAAGTCAATGAAATGAAAAAATTCCTCGAAAGCCACGGTAAGACTGTGACCGGTTTTTGTCTGCCGGATGCACCGTGCATCGCGAGCCAAACGAGAGCTGCCATAGGCAAGAATAAAAAAGCCGTGAAAGAGGCCGATGCGCTTCTCATAATGGCATGCGGCCTTGCGGTACAGTCTGTAAAGGAGAACTTAAGCGAAGATAAGACGCTACACATTACGAACGATACGTTGTTTATGGGGGCAATAGATAAGAACGGCATTTTTCTGGAGAGGTGCAGCGCGTGCGGAGATTGTATCCTGGAAATAACGGGCGGGATATGCCCTGTTACGCGGTGCCCTAAGGGGCTTTTGAACGGTCCCTGCGGAGGGGTTAATAAGACCAAATGCGAAGTCGACGAAAATCTTGACTGCGCATGGGTTTTGATATATGACGATTTGAAGAAAAAAGGAAAATTACATCTTCTGAAGCAATATAACCCCCCCAAAGACCACTCTAAGATGCTCAAGCCCAGAAAGCTGATGCCCGCGTCATAGGTAATAATATTGATACTCCCCTCGCGGCTACAAAATTTCTTAACGCTTCTCACTACGCCGAAAATCGGGGGCGAAATAACTCGGCTGACGCTACCGCGTCGCCTCGTTCCGCCTCCATCAAGTTGGTAGTAGGTCGGTGGAATCGCTAACTACTGTATTACTGCGAACAAATTTCGCCCTTTTGTAAACCGATTTTCGGCTTGTTCGAAGCTAAAATTTTTAATGCCGCTCGGAGTAGTATCAATATTATCTTATCCGAACGATGGTATATTGAGCGGAACTACCGTAGCGAAAGGCGTTAAGGATTTTGTCAGGCGCGCGCGGAATATCATAGTTATATTACAAGTGGAAGCAATGCACAAGAGTCAGCGCGAAAGTTTACAGGAATATTCATTCTTGACAAAAATTGTCGGATATATTATAATCAAAGTCCGTTTAATTAATATAATTAGGATATAATATGGGAATATCGACAAAATCCACATACGGCATCCGGGCCATGTTCGAATTGGCGCTGCATTACGGCAATAGCCCCATCTCGGTTACTTATATCTCGAAAAGAGAAAACATCTCTATTTCGTATTTAGAGCAGCTTCTGAGCAGGTTGCGAAGAAAAGCCCTTGTGAAAAGCGTCCGCGGGCCCGCAGGCGGATACATACTCGCTAAGGATCCGAAGGATATAACCGTTGGAGATATAGTAATGGCGCTTGACGGCGAAATCACGCCAAGCCATTGCGTCGGCGGCAAAGTAGGCAACAAAAATTGCAAAATGATAGACAAGTGCGTTACAAGAGCCGTGTGGCAGAAATTAAAAGGCGCCATAGACGGCGTACTTGGCGGTGTGACGCTCAGGGACCTGTGCAACAACGCCAAGAAACTGGGTATAGATAAAGTAGTAGAACATAAGTATATGTTTAACATATAAAGTCTATAGTCTATGGTCGATAGTCAATAGGTCATAGACTATAGGTCATAGACTATACAATGAACAAAATATATCTGGACCATAATGCAACAACGCCGGTTAATCCCGAAGTAATGGAGGAGATGCTTCCTTATTTCGGCAAAGAATACGGCAATGCCTCAAGCCTCCATTCGTTTGGACGATATGCGCGCGAAGCGGTGGAAAACGCCCGGCAGGAAGTAGCGCGCCTTATAGGCCCTGTCGAGGCCGTTGACATAGTTTTTACGAGCGGCGGTACCGAGTCCGATAATTTTGCGATAAAAGGCGCCGCTTACGCCTTGAAGGATAAAGGCAGGCATATAATTACGGGCCGGACAGAACATCACGCTGTATTAAATGCGTGCGAATTTTTAGCGAAAAACGGTTATGAGATTACCTATGTTTCCGTAGATGAACACGGACTGCTCAATATCGATGAACTCAAAAAAGCAATAAGACCGGACACAATTTTGATAAGTATAATGTTCGCCAATAACGAAGTGGGAACTATCGGGCCCGTAAAAGAGATAGCGGCTATCGCCCACGGGAAAGGAATTCTGTTTCATACGGATGCAGTTCAGGCGCTGGGGAAATTACCCATAGATGCAGAAGAGACGGGGATAGACCTTTTATCGGTATCGGCCCATAAGATATACGGCCCTAAGGGTATAGGAGCTATTTACATAAGTAAAAAAGCGAAGATAACTCCGTTTATGCACGGCGGCCATCACGAAAGAAATCGCCGGGCAGGTACGGAAAATGTTCCCGGTATCGTTGGTTTCGGGAAGGCCTGCCAATTGGCCGGCAAATACATGGAGAAGGAAAATAAACGTCTTTTGGAATTACGGGACAGATTATGGACCGGCATCAGCAAAAATATAGAAGACGTTAAAATGAACGGGCATCCGGCAAAGCGATTGTCTAATACGCTGAACGTCAGCTTTAAGTATGTAGAAGGCGAGTCGGTGCTTTTAAATCTGGATTTGAAAGGTATAGCGGCGTCAAGCGGTTCGGCCTGTACCTCGGGCAGCCTTGAGCCTTCGCATGTTTTAAGCGCGATGGGCGTGGAGCCGGCTACGGCGCAAGGCTCCGTAAGATTCTCGCTCGGCAGCCAGAATACGGAAGCCGAAATAGACAGGGTCATAAAAGAACTTCCGCCGATTATAAAGAAATTGCGCGATATGTCGCCTCTTTACGACAATAGACGATAGACGACGGACGATAGACGAAGATGAACGAGCAATACAGCGAAAAAGTAATGGAACATTTCAAAAATCCCCATAACGTCGGGGAAATACCGGACGCCGACGGGATCGGCAATGTGGGAAACCCTGTATGCGGCGACATCATGCGTCTTTATATAAAAGTCGACGGCGATACGATAAAAGATGCCAAATTCAAGACCTTTGGCTGCGCTGCGGCGATAGCCACATCCAGCATGATAACGGATCTCGTTAAGGGGAAGACGATCAAGGAAGCCCTCGAGATCTCGAATAAAGCGGTGGCAGAGGCACTGGACGGCCTGCCGCCGGTCAAAATGCACTGCTCTATGCTTGCGGAAGAAGCACTCAGGTCCGCCATAGAGGATTACTTCAGTAAAAAAGGTAAACGATAAGAGACAATCATGGTAGATATGATTAAAAAAAAGATAAGAAAGGAGATATTAGAGAAACTACATAATATCGATCAAGAAGAAAAGAAAAAAAGAGTGAAGATATTAAAAGAAAAGTTATTTTCACTTAAGGAATTTAAAAAAGCTCAATGCATAATGTTTTATGTATCTAAACATTATGAAATAGACACACATAAAATGATAGATGAATCCATAGCAATGGGGAAGAAAGTAGTAGTGCCCATTACTCTGAAGGAAGAAAAGACACTGAAGCTTTCGGAGTTAAGGGACAGGCAGAAGGAACTTATAAAAGGCCATTATGGTATCCACCAGCCGCACGAAAAACATATAAAACTCGTGCCGCTGGAAAAGGTTGATCTCATGGTGATACCCGGAATAGCCTTTGATAAATACAAACACCGTCTGGGACACGGCGGCGGATATTTTGACAGGTTCTTGCATAAAGCTCCGGAACGGTTAGTTACGGTGGGGCTTGCCTTCGATTTTCAGATTCTTAATGAACTGCCTCGTCATGATACGGACATCCCCGTTAGTATGGTTCTTATAGCGTAACCGCATGAAATTCGCGGTACCAATGGAAGGAGGATGATTTAATTGGCAAATTTCACATATATAGGGCTCGGTGTTCTGGGAGCCGTATTTTTCTTCGGATTAGGTTATTTTATCCGGAAATTAGTCGCCAAGAAAAAACTTAAATCAGCGGAGGAAAAAGCCAGGGTAATGCTGGAAGAAGTAAAAAAAGAAGTCGCCAACAGGCGCAAAGAGATAGACCTGGAGGCGAGAGATCTTCTTCACAAGACACGGGTGGAATTCGAAAAAGAATCAAGGGACAGGAGACAGGAGCTGGCTTCGCTGGAACGAAGGCTGATACAGCGCGAAGAAAACCTCGACAGAAAAGTAGACATTATCGACAAAAAAGAAAAGAACACCGAACAGAGAGAAGCCGCTCTTATTACCAAGGAAAAGACAGTGGATACGAAGGTCAAGGAATTAGACCGCGTTCTCGAAGAGGAAAAGATAAAATTACAGCAGATGTCGAATATGAGCAGGGACGAAGCTAAAAAGATCCTCTTAAACCGCCTGGAAGGTGAAGTAAAGCAGGAATCGGATATTATGATTCAAAGGACAATCGAGGAGGCGAAAGCCAGCGCCGATAAAGAAGCGAGAAAGATAGTGGGCCTGGCTATACAGAGATGCGCGGCGGACCATACCGTTGAAACGACGGTCAGCGTAGTAAATCTTCCGAGCGATGATATGAAAGGCCGCATCATAGGGAGAGAAGGCCGGAACATCAGGGCGCTCGAGATAGCTACCGGCGTTGATGTTATAATAGACGATACGCCGGAGGCCGTCATACTTTCCGGCTTTGATATGGTTAAACGCGAAATAGCCAAAAGAAGCCTCGAAAAATTAATAGAAGACGGAAGGATACATCCGGGACGCATAGAGGAGATAGTTGAGAAAGTAAAGAAAGAGATGGAAGATCATATTAAAGAGGAGGGCGAGAAAGCGCTTTTCGACGTCGGCATACACGGGATGCACGTCGAAATTATAAAACTTCTGGGCAGACTGAAATACAGGACAAGTTACGGCCAGAATGTGTTGCAGCACTCCAAAGAAGTCGCCTATCTTATGGGAGTTTTAGCGGGGGAATTGAGAATAGACCCCACTTTAGCCAAAAGAATAGGGCTTCTCCACGATATAGGCAAAGCTACAAGCCATGAAGTCGAAGGGACTCACGCCAAAATAGGCGCCGACCTGGCCAGGAAGTACGGCGAAACCGAAAGCGTTATTCACGCTATCGAAGCACATCACCAGGATATTGAACCTAAGACCCTTATGGCTGTTTTAGTCCAGGCCGCTGACGCGATAAGCGCCACGAGGCCGGGCGCAAGACGCGAGACACTTGAGCTCTACATAAAACGCCTCGAAAAACTCGAGGCAATAGCCGACTCATTTAAAGGTGTCGAAAAATCTTTTGCCATTCAGGCGGGAAGAGAAATACGCGTCATAGTCCAGCCGGACAAGATAAACGATGCACAGGCTATTGCCCTGGCGAGGGACATAACGAAGAAGATAGAAGAAGGCCTTGAGTATCCGGGCCAGATTAAGGTGACGGTTATTCGCGAAACACGCGCGATTGAGTACGCCAAATAAGGAGCGTTACATGAAAATACTGTTTTTAGGCGACATTGTAGGCTCGCCCGGAAGGCGTGCCGTAAAAGAGCTCGTTCCGAAAATAGTTAAAAGAGAGAAGATAGATTTTGTGGTCGGCAATGCCGAAAATGC
>JAQUMG010000092.1 GCA_028718265.1 Candidatus Omnitrophota bacterium | reverse complement strand
TATTTATTCAGGTTGCCGCTCGTGTGGAGCATCTCCCAGTCGATTTCCATCTTATCTTTCAGGTCCTTATGTTCACTCAGAAGTTTATCGAATAACGCAGCTCCGGGATAAGGCGTGCATATTCCGAAATCAACCGTTGTAGGCTTTAGTGATATGACAAAGTCCGCAGTCCTTTTCATTGTATCCCTGTTTTCGCCGGGCATTCCGAGCATCACGTGGGCATGTGTTGCAATGCCCAGTTCACGGGCCCACCTGAAGAGGTCCTCGGTATCTCTTAATCTTATGTTTTTTTGAGACTTATCCAGTATTTCCTGTACGCCGCTTTCCACGCCTGCTTTTATGGTATGGCAGCCGGCCTTTTTCATCAGAGAAAGCATGTCTTTTTTAACCGTTCCGACTCTCACATTGCAGAGCCAGCTCACATTCATTTTTTTGGCTATTATCGTTTCGCATATGATTTTATTCCTTTGGGGGAAGAAAGAGAAGGTTTCATCACGATAATATATTTCTTTTATTCCCGAAGACAGGAGGTATTCGATTTCGCGAAGGACGTAATCGGCGCTGTTATGGCGCACCTTACTTCCGGTGAAAGCCGGCGCGGTACAGAAAGTACACTTGCCCGGACAACCCCGGGAGGTGATTGAAGTCGTATAAGGCAGCCTTTTGACAAGCGGGTTGAAATAAACAAGGTTTCTGTTTAATAATGACCTGTCCGGAATCGGCAGTTCGTCCAGGTTTTCAATGAAAGGATAACGTTCGTTTATATGTATGCCCGTACTGTCCCTGAACGCTATGCCTTTTACGGCTTTCCACGTATCATTTTTCTTTGACAGCGCATCGGCCAGATCTCTGTATATGAACTCAGGTTCATAACGGACAAGGATGTCGATTCCATCGGTATTGAGGCATGCCTCAGGCAGAAAGGTGGGGTGGGAGCCGAAGGCGCTGGTAATAAGCCGTGGGTTTTCCTTTTTTAATCCGGCAAGCACCTGCGCATCTTCCCTAAAGCTCATGCTTGAGGTCAGCAGAATGACAAAATCAAAGCTCTTTATGTCGTTTTTTATGTCTTTCAGGGTCTTTTTTTCGCCGTCAGCATCCATAAGCCTTACCGAGTGGCCGTTCTTCTTCAGTATGGAGGCAACAGACAGGAGCGTAAGGGGAGGTATTGTGCCTCCGCCTATCCTGCGGCCCCTGCACCAGCAGCCGTACAGGACATCCCTTATAGTATTTCCGCCTGATAATGCAGGAGGTATTAAGGTCAGTATGTTCATCATAAGTCTTTTCACTCTACCACATAGGGGCCAAAAGTTCAAGAATTTAGTATTTTACAGGATTTGTACAAAAATTGAACAAAACCGCTTTTATGCTTGACACTAAGGCCATAACGCCATACAATATGTTCAAGGAATGAACATATGAATAACCATGCCAGCATAAAGGAAGAACAGACCCTTAACCTGATACGCGAGGTCGAGGGCAATCCGGCCCTTAACCAGAGGGTGCTTTCCCAGAAATTAAACGTTTCTCTGGGGAAAACGAATTATCTCCTGAGAGAACTCGCCAAAAAAGGCATGATCAAAATATCCAACTTTTCCAAAAATCCCAAAAAAGCAAAAAAGATAAAATACATTCTTACCAGCAAAGGCCTTCAGCAGAAGGTGAAGCTTACCTACCAGTTTCTTCAGGTAAAAGAGGCGGAATATAAGAGGCTTAAGGACGAATATGATAAATATGTCAACGGGAGGTCATAATGTTAGACAATAAAGTGATTCTTGTAACCGGCGGCACAGGCTCATTTGGACAGAAATTTACGGAAATAATCTTCGCGAAATACAAGCCGAAGAAACTCATTATATTCAGCAGGGACGAGTTTAAACAGTCGGAGATGGCCAAAAAATTTCCGGATACGAAATACAAAATACGGTTTTTCCTGGGAGATATAAGGGACAAGGACAGACTGGAGCGTGCTTTTGAAAACGTCGATTATGTTGTTCATGCCGCTGCATTAAAGCAGGTCCCGGCCCTGGAATATAATCCCATGGAGGCGGTTAAGACAAATGTCCTCGGGGCGGACAATATCGTCGAGGCGGCGCTTGATCAAAACGTAAAAAAGGTCATCGCGCTTTCGACCGACAAGGCAGCAAACCCTATAAACCTGTACGGGGCAACAAAACTTGTAGCGGAAAAGATATTCATAGATGCCAACGCATACGGCGGAGGCCGCGTCATATTTTCGGTTGTGCGGTACGGCAATGTTATGGCCTCCCGCGGCAGTGTTATTGAGTTTTTTCTTAAGCTTAAGCAGGCCGGCGTAAAAGATTTTCCTATTACCGATGAAAGGATGACTCGTTTTTGGATGACCCTGGAACAAAGTGTAGAGCTTGTAATAAGTGCACTGGAAGAGACGGGCGGCGGCGAGATATTTGTCCCGCGTATCCCGTCCATGAAGCTGGTAGATCTGGCGAAAGCGATCGAGCCGCAATGCCGGTTTAAGATCATAGGCATAAGGCCGGGCGAAAAAATGCACGAATTGCTTATCGCCGAAGATGACGCGCGGAGGGTCAAAATATTCAACGGTATGTACGTAATATTGCCCCAATTTTTCGAAAGCAGAGACGTGCATAAAAAATATGCGAAGTGCAAATCAGTCCCGGAAGGGTTCAGATACGGAAGCGATAATAACGCTGAATGGCTTACCACGGCCCAGCTGAAAACGATCCTGACTAATCTAGAACAATGAAAAAAATACCATACGCGCATCAATACATAGATTTATCCGATATAAACGCTGTCCGCAGGGCAGTTGCGTCAGACTGGCTTACGCAGGGGCCCAGGGTGAAAGAGTTCGAAGAAGTTTTGTGCGGTTACACCGGCGCAAAATATGCAGTAGCTGTTTCAAGCGGAACAGCCGCTTTGCACCTCGCGATGATGGCGCTTGAAATAGGCAGGGGAGACGAGACAGTTACCTCTCCTATTACTTTTTCGGCCAGTGCGAATTGCGCTGCCTATGTCGGCGCTGTTCCACGTTTTGCGGATATAGACGACAATACCTGCCATATTGATATAGAAAAATTAAGATATCTTCTCAGAGATTCCCGCAGGAGCAATAAGGTCAAGGTAGTTGTCCCGGTCCATTTTACAGGCTCAGTTTCCGATATAGCCGCTATTAGGGATATCTGCGATAAAAATGGCATCAAAATAGTCGAAGATGCCGCCCATGCCGTTGGGAGTACATATAAAACCGGCGGCAAATGGGTAAAGGTCGGCAGCTGCCGCCATTCAGACGTAACCATATTCAGCTTTCATCCGATAAAGAATATTACCACCGGAGAAGGCGGGGCGGTTCTTACGAATGATAAAAAGATTTACGAAAAGGTATCGCGGCTGAGGCATCACGGGATCTGCCGCCCGGAAAACGGACCGAAATGGTTCTATGACATTCCCCAGATAGGATTTAATTACCGAATTACAGATTTTCAATGTGCCCTGGGCATGTCTCAGATGAAAAAAATTGATAAGATGATAAAGATCCGGAGAGAGATCGTCGATACTTACAACAACGCTTTTAGCGGCGTCGAAGAGATCAGACTGCCGCATGAGATAAAAAACACCAGGACCGCGTATCATCTGTATGTAATCAGGATTCCGGCAGGCGCGCGCAACCGCCTGTATGACTATCTGATGCGTAAAGGCATACTTACGCAGGTAAATTATATACCCGTACACTTGCTTACATATTACAAAAAGTCGTTTGGTTATCATATGGGAGATTTTCCGGTTGCCGAGAAATATTTCAGCGAGTGTCTGAGCCTTCCTCTCTATGCGGGCCTGTCCGGGCAGGACCAGAAGAGAGTCATAAAAGAGATAAAAAGGTTTTTCGGATATGAATAAGATATGTTCTGAGAAAATGTCATTAGGTACGGCGCAATTCGGGCTGAATTACGGCATAGCTAATAAAAACGGCAGGATGAAAGAAGAAGATGTCTATGAGGTTTTGCGGTATGCGGGCGAAGCCGGCATAAGACATCTGGATACCGCCTATGCTTACGGAGACAGCGAAAAAATGATAGGAGATTTTTTATCCGGGCATAAAGCGCGTTTTAATGTGGTATCGAAAATGCCGGACATCGACGGCGGCAGTTTTTCCTCGGTAGATAAGTATTTTGCCGAGACGCTTAGACGACTCGGCACCGGGCGCATATACGGCTATCTGGCGCACAGGGTTGATAACGTTCTGTCGAAGGAAGGATTTTGGCCGGCTCTGGAGTCAATAAAAGAGAAAGGACTGGCAGAAAAGATAGGCGTCTCTATTTATACGCCCATGGAATTGGAGCTTATATTAGAGCGGAAGATCAATTTTGATATAATCCAGATTCCCTACAATGTGTTTGACAGGCGATTTGAGGAATACTTTCCTATGCTGCACGGGCGAGGCATAGAGATCCATGTCAGGTCGGTATTTTTGCAGGGCCTGTTTTTTCTTGATGCAGAAAGGATAAGCAGGGAATTCGGCACGGCGCGTCATAACATAGAAGAGATGCGTCACATCGCGGAAGAGCATGATTTTTCCGTAAAGACGCTGTGTCTGTGTTTCGCGTTACTCAATCCGCTCATCGATAAAGTTATCATAGGGGTAGATTCTCCCGCGCAGCTTAAAGAGAACGTTGACTCTGTACGGCAAATTGATGAAGTGAAAAAGATATACGACCGTCTGGGGTCTTTACAGCTTCATGACGAAAACGTGATTTTACCCTATAAATGGCAATGAAAACAAAGGCAATTATTCAGGCAAGGACCGGATCTACCCGATTACCGCGCAAGGTGTTGCTGGCGATCATGGGAAAACCTGTGCTCGAGTATGTAATAGAAAGAGTGAGAAGGGCAAAGAATATAAAAGGCGTAATAGTCGCGACTACCGACAGCAAGGAAGATATGACTATAACCGACATAGCGGCTAAGCTTGATACAGAGGTATATCGCGGCTCGGAAGACGATGTCTTAGACAGGTTTTATCAGGCCGCAAAAAAATTTGATGCGGGACACATTGTAAGAATAACAGCCGACTGTCCTCTGATAGACTCTGCCGTAATAGACTCGGTTGTAAACCTTTATAAGAAAAGCGGGGCTGATTACTGTTCAAATGTGTTGGAACCGACTTTTCCGGACGGAGAGGATGTAGAGGTATTTAGTTTTAATGCTTTGCGCGATGCGTGGAAGAATGCCGGGCTTCGTTCGGAGAGAGAACATGTTACACCATATATGACAAAACATCCCGAAAGGTTCAAGTTAGCAGGCCTTAGAAACGATTCCGATCTTTCGGCCAAAAGATGGACGCTGGACAAAGAAAAGGATTTTCAGTTTATCAAGGCCGTATTAGAGTCGCTTTACCCCGCTAATCCGGCTTTTACCATGAAAGATATATTACAGTTCATAAACGAACATCCGGGCATAGAAAATATCAATAAAGATATCCCCAGAAACGAGGGGTATCAGAAGTCACTGAAGGAAGACAGCCGGATAAAATAGGTCAGGAGCGCAAAATGGGTAAAGGGCAAAGGTTATATAAAAGAGCAAAAGAGATAATACCGGGCGGGACGCAGCTTTTGTCAAAACGGCCCGAGATGTTCCTGCCGGATATCTGGCCGGCATATTATGACAGGGCCAAGGGATGTACCATATGGGACATGGACGGGAAAAAATACACGGATGCCAGTTATATGGGCATAGGCGCGTGTATATTGGGTTACGCCGATAAAGACGTAGACCGCGCAGTTAAAAACGCCGTAGATAAAGGTTCGATGGCTACGTTAAATTGTCCCGAAGAAGTAGAACTTGCCGAGACGTTATGTGATATCCATCCCTGGGCCGGCATGGTGAGATATGCGCGCACAGGCGGAGAAGCAATGGCCATAGCCGTGCGGATAGCGCGGGCCAAGAGAGATAAAGATCTCATACTGTTCTGCGGATATCATGGATGGCACGACTGGTATCTCGCGGCCAATCTGCATGATGATAAGTCTCTGAACGGACATCTCCTGCCGGGGCTCGCGCCCAAAGGAGTACCAAGAGCGCTGAAAGGCACCGCACTGCCGTTTAATTACAATGGTACCGAATCATTTCTGAAGCTGATAAGGGCTCACAGAGAAAATGTAGCGGCTGTCGTAATGGAGCCGGTCAGGAATCATGAGCCGGAAGAAGGATTTTTAGAGACCATAAGAGAAGAGACAAAAAAATCAGGTATAGTCCTTATTTTTGATGAGATCACAGCCGGGTTCAGGTTGACCGCAGGCGGCGCGCATTTAAAATACGGCGTCAATCCTGATATGGCAGTATTCGGAAAGGCAATGAGCAACGGCTATCCGATGGCAGCTATTATCGGACGTAAAGAAGTGATGGCGGCAGCGCAGGAAACATTTATAAGCAGTACTTACTGGACAGAGCGCATAGGCCCTGCTGCAGCGTTAGCAACTATGCGTAAGATTAAAAAAGAGAAAGTTACTGCGCACCTTAATAAGATAGGCAGGAAAGTGCAGGACGGATGGCAGGCCGCGGCGGACAAAAACGGGCTGAATATTGAGATCTCAGGAATATATCCGCTGGGCCATTTTTCGTTTAAATACGACAAGCCGCTTGTTTTAAAAACGCTGTTCACGCAGGAGATGCTTAAAAAAGGATTTTTAGCCGTACCGGCGTTTTATGCGTCCTATGGCCACAAGGAAAAAGACATCGATAATTATTTGGAAGCAGTTGATGATGTATTTAAAGCTATCGCGGCGATCATCAGGAAAGGCAGCCCTGAGAAATATTTGAAGGGCCCAGTCTGCCACAGCGGATTCAAGCGATTGGCATAAGTGGATTTAATGAGGGGGAATAGATGGAAAGCACAATGAAAAAACTCAGGGTATTATTACTTAATCCGCCCACCGCGGCCGTCTCTACCATGCCGATCCTGAATCTTGCATACATCGCCGCTGTCTTAAGGAATGCGGGGCATGAGGTGAAGATAATAGATGCCACCGCGCCCTATAAACCTTTTACCCCGGAACAGATCGACAGGGCCGTGATCGATTTCAAACCGGACTTTATAGGTGTGACCCTGACGATTACTTACATAGTACAGACCTATGCCTACCTTAAGCAGCTCAGGAAAAACGGGATACCTATAGTCGCCGGAGG
>JAQUMG010000091.1 GCA_028718265.1 Candidatus Omnitrophota bacterium | reverse complement strand
TTTTATGAACGGCTGCCCGCGGACCTGAAAAAACACTATAAGGTACCTACTTTAAAAAATATAAACGCATTTGTAGTTCTGAACGGCCTCATCGAAAAATATAACTTACTTGGCGAAGAAGAATTCTTCCTCCGCTATGGCTCTATAACGGGGGATATCCTTATATCCAGAGACTTGGGGCTTGACCTAAACCTTCACGACCTTCATGCCATAACAGGTTCGGGCAAGGCATTACGCGAACTCTTTAAGCTGAAGGAAAAAGGTGATATAGCGAAATTCGAAGACAGCGCAAACTGGCACCCTAGAGCGTTTAGTTTTTCGTCACAAACTGTCGCCATGATCATAGACGGCCTCATCGAAAGATATGACTCGCTCGGCGAAGAAGGATTCTTCCTCCGCTACGGTTCCGTCATAGGAGGTATCCTCATATCCAGCGACCTTGAGCTTGGCGTAAATATTAGCGATATTCATACCATAATAGGTTCGGGTGAGGCATTACGTGAACTCTTTAAACTGAAAGGAAAAGGCGACATAGCAGGATTCGAAGACAGTGCAAACTGGCACCCTAGACTGTTTCATTTACCGTCAAAGGTTATAGGAACGGTCATCGACGGCCTCATTGAAAGATATGACTCGCTCGGCGAAGAAGGATTTTTCCTCCGCTATGGCTCTATCATAGGCGATATCCTTATATCCAGAGACCTTGGGCTTGACATACACCTTGGCGATCTTCATACCATAACGGGCTCGAGCGAAGCATTACGCGAACTCTTCAGGCTGAGAGGAAGAGACGACATAGAGGGATTTGAAGACAGTACACGCTGGCACCCGAGACTCTTTAAGTTTTCGTCAAAGGTCTCCGAAATGATCATCAACGGCCTCATTCAAAAATATGACTCACTCGGTGAAGAAGGATTCTTCCTCCGCTACGGCTCTGTTATAGGAGATATCCTCATATCCAGAGACCTTGGGCTTGACATAAACCTCGGAAACCTTCATACCATAACAGGCTCGGGCGAGGCATTACGCGAACTATTTAAACTGGAAGGAAGGGGTGACATAGCGGGATTCGAAGACAGCGCAAGCTGGCGCCCTAGATCGTTTAATTTACCGTTACAGACTGTCAGAGCGGTCATAGACGGCCTCATCCAAAAATATGACTCACTCGGTGAAGAAGGATTTTTCCTCCGCTACGGCTCTGTCATAGGGGATATCCTCATCTCCAGAGACTTTGGGCTTGACATAAATCTTGGTCAGCTTAGTGCCTTAACAGGTTCGGGTAAGGCATTGCGCGAGCTTTTTAGGCTGGAGGGAATAGGCGACATACCAAGATTCGAAAACAACGCAAGCTGGTATCATAGAAAGTTTGGGTTACCATCACAGACTGTCAGAACGGTCATAGACGGCCTTATCAAAAAATATGACTTACTTGGCGAAGAAGAATTCTTCCTCCGCTATGGCTCTATAACGGGGGATATCCTCATATCCAGAGATCTGGGGCTTGATGTAAACCTTAACCAGCTTCATACCTTAACAGGCTCGGGTGAGGCATTGCGCGAATTCTTTAAACTGGAAGGAAAAGGCGACATACCAAGATTCGGAAATAACACAAGCTGGCACCCAAAGCATTTTGCGTTTATAAAAAAGAACCTAAAATCTATTTTAAGACAGTGGGCGCTTACATTGATTGAAAAGGACTTGCCGGCATTTGGTCAACCTGCCTATGAATCCGGTGAAGAGATCATAATGATCAGATATTTTATAAGAGAGCTTGATAGCGCTGATATCTATGAATGGTTCGGTTCCTATCTTACGGCTGGTGAAAAAACAGCCCTTATCGACAGGATAGAGAGGTCTTCAGATGCCGAAGAGGTTGTATTGGCGCAGCTTGAAACCCTTGCTTCCGATGAAGAAGCCGGCAGGCTATTATATAGTTTTAGTGAAAATCACAGACAGCGGGCAGCAAATCTGCTTAACATATGGTATTTAAGCGAGATAAACGAATTGGCTGAGATTGACGGCGCGCTTGACATAAGTAACGTTATTCAGAATTATGATGTCTATTACTGGAAGAAAAAATATTCGCGGAATATCCCCTACGGATTCCTTAATTATATAGAAAGGGAAAAAGCGAAAGCCCACGCAAGGATTAAATACGGAATAGCACTTGATAAGGAATTCTTCAGGGGTGATGGTTTCACACTATATGATGTTTTAGGAGCTGACGATCCCGGATCGGCAGCTTTATTAGCGTATGACCTTGCAATAGTCTTTGAAGGCCTTGGCCATACGCCGGGAGAGATAACGGAGAATTTAGCGTATATGAACGCGGCTCTCCTTCAGGAAAGTCAGACACCGGAAGAGATTGCGGGGGTGCTGGGGTGGAGCAATGATAAAGCATACCTTGTCCTGAGTCGCATAAAAGAAGGCTGCGCCGAATATTTTACCAACGGCTTAAACAATATATCCGTAGACGAACCCGCCGAGCGCAAATCCGTAGGTGCGACTATAGGCGGTGAAGACCTGAACGCAATATTCAGCCGGATTGAGACGGCAGTCCAGGATGGAAGAGTGAGCTTGATTTCCTATGACGATCCGGGAGATTTCGGCGAGATGTTTCTTGAAATAGTAAGCTTATTTGAATCAAGATATGCAAGTACGGATGATTTTGGCGATACAGTATATCCGGATGCAAATGATTTAAAAGTTTATTCTGGCGCGGTAATAAACGGCAGGATAGAAAAGAATAATCTGCCTGATGAATACCGCTTTATCTATGACGAAGCCGATATCTCCTACGAAGTCGTCGATTTAGGCAGCGGCGTAACAGGCTTTAATACTGTTACAGAAGCGGCAGGCGGCAGGCCTGTCTATGCAATAAGCCGTTACGAGGAAACGGAAGACGGCCGGCTTACCCTGCGCATTAGTATTGCCAAGGGCTTCATTGAAAAGAATGTCGGCGATGGCGGGTATGATGTAATCGCCCAGCTAATACAACATGAGCTTGATGAGACGGTACTGGGGTTGACACACACCGAAGCAGTCCTGCGCGAGGCATATCTTAATAATGATGAAAGTGCCCCCCTGAGCACTCTTACTATGTTTAACATCAGCGACATATCTGCACAAGGCGATGTTAATTACGCGAAGTATCTCTTAGCGCTCATCAACAATACTGATAGCGTAATATCCGAATATGAGAACCGATGTGAAGTAGGTATAATAACGGAAGAAGTAAAAAATAAGGCAGTAGAGCTCGCTTTAAAAATAAAAGAGTACGCAGAGGGCCGCCTTACTCCTGCCTTACTTATCAGCCTGATCAAATCCGAGTCTGGGGATACGGAGGAGTCAAAAGAGATCGTAAGAAATTCGTGTCAGGCGCTAATTAACCTCGGCGAAACTGATGAGTTTTATGATTATGGTGTGAGGTATGTAAATCCTGAAACGCTAAAGGTAATCGCAGAAAAGTGTTATGGGCCTGTTATTGCTCCTATTACGTTGGCCATGAATTTTAGACTTGGAGTAATTTTTGCTCGTAATGACATAAAAGAAAATGAAAAAATATTTCTTGAAACACAGGGCGGGCATGGCACGTGGATTTTTATCATTCACCACGATGAATACTTAAAACAATATTATCAAACTGATAACAATACAATAGTTTTCTACGATCTTGATTTAAATTTAAAAAAGATGAGCCATATATGTAGTGCTGATATTAGTGAAAGACTTTTTGGTTTTACCGATTTTGCTAACTTAACCCCCACAGAAGTATCACAATTACATCATATCATGCAGAACGAGCCCGAAGGCTTCGTCACCGACTTTAAAATCGGGACAGACACCTATAAAGTTCACCAGACCGCCGGCGGCGTAGAGGTGTGGAAGAAAGACGGCTCAGGAATCATAACTATCGCAAGGTATCTTGAGGCAAATAGCTACGCAAGGGAAGACCTTGGTTCATCTATGGGCGTCAAATTCGACGCACTCGGAAAGAATAAGGAACTTTCAGCAGGCGAATTAATGGCGAGGATTCAGGGTGAAAATCTCTGGGTCGGGGATGATTCCACTCTGAAGACGAATCTTCAAAGTTTTGCCTACGGAACCAACGAAAATGCCTCACGAATAGGAGCGCGGCTCGTAGAGCTTGGCTTGGCCGGCACAGAAATCCGCTTCTTCACCGGCCTCGATACGCTCGCTTTCAGACAGGGCAATATCGTATGGCTAAATGAATGGCTCGCAGAAGCCAATCAGGCTAACGCCCCGCCGAACGAAATGGAAGCGCGTTCAGTTATTCTTGAAGGCCTGCTTACTCATCAAACCGAACACAATTCCACAACAGGCACCTTATTTGAAGAATATGAAGAAGAAGTTGCGGCGGTGACGGCAGAGTGTGAAGTATATAAGAATGCCGTAAACAGTAATCTGCATATAAAGAGCCGCATGAGCAATCTTTTAGACAACCGTTTTAACATGAACGCCATTATAGTTGATGACCTTCTTGAAACATGGAAAGAGGAACCCTCATCTCCCTCCACATCTTATATTGTTGATTCTGTAGCGTCCCATTACGACGAATATTCTGTATTTAATTATTCACTGCTTCATCCTGCGTATGTCGGGCACGATATAGCGGTTTGCAATGTCGTAAATCCGACTCACGAAACAGGCAAAGTCGCTGTTTACGGCGGTGCGGGAGCGGATATATCGAATTTCCTGTTATCGACGGACGCAACAGAGGCGTATTTTGTGAATGTGAATAGAATAGACCACTCGGGTTTAGAAACTGCCGTGTTAGACTGGGATAATATCGGCGAGGGATATTCAGATATAGCATATAGCGAGATAAAGAGAAAAAATGGATACGGCGATATTAATACTTTAATGGGTCTGGAAGCATGGCGGGTTATTCAGGAATTAAAAGCCATGAAGGCAGAAAACGTCAGAGTTATAGAGACATCCAATACTGAACCCGCGCAGATTAAATTCGAGTGGCAATATCCGGGCGCCAGTGAGAAAAAGACCTATACCATAACATTTATTACGGCTGATATTACAAAGCCGGATGAATATCCGCAGAAACTTAATGATGTTCTGGACGGCGGCATCGATGTATATTACCAGCGCGCAGGAATGGATATCCCCAAGAAGTATGCTTCCTTTATGCCCCGCATAGGTTCTTCTGTTAAAAATGGAGGATATGCTATTACCGATGACGAGTGCGGTTATAGCGACGGAAGGTTTAATCCCCAAGAATATCTTGAAAAAGACGGAGTGGTATTTACTCACTATAGAGAACTGCAATCATCCTCAGTGCAAAAATGGGGAAATATAATATATGCTGGAATGAAACACAATAATTATGGCTGGAATGTATGTATCCGCCAGCAACTCTGGGACAAAAATGACCTTACTTCTGTCATGGCGTTTCTTGAGCGGGAAGTAGCAAGGGATGAACCAGATGAAGCGCTCATCGAAGAAGCGGTAGCGCTGTTCAACGGTACCGGTTGCAACACAATCGATATACACGATAGCGAGGGCAGAATAGTGCGTAGTTATGTCGAATACTGCCCCACATTATGGGAGTCTTATACCTATGACGGCACCGGCGCTGTGTCGGTGACGCTCTACAATTCCGCGACGGGAAGCTATTTTTCCATTACAAGTGAACCGGGAAATAGTGAATTAAACATAATGATACCCGGTACGGATGGCCATGACATTAAGATTGGCTATTTTAAGTATAGTATCAATGCCGAAGCTATAGAATTTACTAGGATAGAAATAAACTCCGATGCGCAAGGCTTCGGCTTCGGAAAGGCTATTATCCAATGGCTGGCTTTGACAGCTGCGAGGGCCGGAAAGGAGTTGCGGATTATTCAGGCAATAACTCCTAAGGCGGCACACCTATATGCCGGCCTCTATGATTATGACACGCTTACGGTTACGCGGGGCGCTGAGAGGGGAGAGGATGATGCCGTCGAAATCAGCGGCCTGAACCCGGAAAGCGTCGAAACGATCCTTCTTAAAGGCACTTTCCAATTTCATGTCGATTTCTTACAATACACCTTTGAGGTGCTTGATCCCGTTGCAGGAGTGATTGACATATCAAATCTGCCGCTGGGATATCGGGCATACATAGAAGATATGCGTATTATAGTCGAAGATCCTAATGGCGCCCGTCTTGACAGCGACAACGTAAGATATACACCAGAATCGGAATTGTACTGGTATGGTATGGTCGATACCGATGCCATTGTGGAGGCCCGCAGAGATGATCTGCTGAGGCAACTTACGGAGACCAGTCCTACTCCTGCCTTACTTATCAGCCTCATCGAATCCGAATCTGCGGATACGGACGAGTCAACAGAGATTATAAGAAATGCGTATCAGACACTGATTAGCCTCGGCGAAACCGGTGAGTTTTATGATTATGGCGTGCATTATGTAAACAGTGAAGTGGTAAGAGTAATTGTGAATAATGTTTACAACATTTTAGTCGACGGTTATAGTAAGTTAGCGGTAAACCTTAGATCGGGAGTGACTTTTGCCGAGGATACATTGAATGATGATGAAAAAGAATTTATAGAACAGCAAGATAAACAGGGGAACTGGCTATTTTGCTGTGATGGTATGAACTATTTGAAAATTCACGAAGAGAATAAAACAACGGTCTGGTATAGGGCAAATCTGGATTTTTTCAGCCTAACCCAGGGTCCTGAGTTGGCATTTTGCTTCGGGCCCGCTGATTTTGGCGATTTATCTTCCAATGACGCGTCTATTCTGCATCACATCATGCAGAACGAACCCGAAGGCTTTGATGCTGCTTTTAAAATCGGGACAGACACCTATAAAGTCCACCAAGTTGACGGTGGCATAGAGGTATGGAAGAAAGATGGCTCAGGAGTCATAACTATCGCGAGGTATCTTGAGGCGAATGGCTATGTACGGGAAGACCTTGGCTCATCTACTGACGTCAAATTCGATGCACTCGGCAAGAATAAGGAACTTTCGGCAGGCGAATTAATGGCGAGAATTCAGGGTGAAAATCTCTGGGTCGAGGACGATACCGTCCTGAAAGCAAATCTGCAAAGCTTCGCGACAGGGACCAACGAAAATGCTCCACGGATAGAAGCGCGGCTCGTGGAGCTTGGCCTTGCAGGCGCAGAAATCCGTTTCTTTACGGGCCTCGATACGCTTGCTTTTCGGCAGGGCAATATCGTATGGCTCAATGAATGGCTCGCGGAAGCTAATCAAGCCAATGCGCCACCTGAAATGGCAATAATCTTGGAAGGACTCCTCGCGCATCAGACAAAACATAATTCAACCACAGGCAGTTTACTCGAAGAATTTACGG
>JAQUMG010000090.1 GCA_028718265.1 Candidatus Omnitrophota bacterium | reverse complement strand
TATCTATTTTATGTGTTTTCTATTATTCACGGTCGGTCTATACTGCGTTCTGCGAAAGCGGAACATCATAAAGATCGCAATGGGAATAATGATCGCCGAGTACGCCGTCAACCTGTTTTTGATACTCGTCGGATACCGCATGGAAGGCCGCTCGCCGATATTGGCACCCGACCAGGAAATACTGAACATGGTTGATCCGCTTCCGCAGGCCCTGGTCATGACCTCCATAGTCATAGGCCTGGCCGTGACAGCGGTTTTAGTGGCGCTTGCTATCCGGATATACGAAAAATTCGGCACATTCGACATAACCAAAATAAATAAATTAAACGGATGATATCTGATATGGCTTATAATATAATACCTCTTTTTGTAATCCTGCCTCTGGCAGGAGCGTTCATCAACTCCATAATAGGAAAGAGAATAAAGCTCTCTGCCGAGGTTATCGCGAATCTCACCACACTCAGCCTTGTGGTAATTTCCGTTCTGGCGTTATTCAATATGAATAAGTACGGAACGCTGGTATATAAAGTAGGCATATGGAAACCGCCTCTGGGGATAGCTATGGTCGCAGATCCGCTTAGCGTCTTTATGCTTTTCATCGTGAGTTTCGTAGCGTTTTTGATCATGGTTTATTCCATAAATTACATGCAGAGATACACGGCTAAATGGCATTTTTATACGCTCTTCCTTCTGATGGTGGCAGGGATGAACGGCGTAATTATTACGGGAGACATATTCAACCTTTTTGTATTTCTGGAAATTGCTTCGATAGCGAGTTATGCTCTGGTGGCATTCGGCACGGAAAAAGAAGAGCTCGAAGCAGCTTTTAAGTACCTTGTTATGAGCGCCGTAGGCTCGCTCTTCATACTTCTGGGTATAGCGCTGATTTATAGTTATACATCTACGTTGAATATGGCGGATATATCGATACAGCTCATGGAAAAGGGCACAGGAAATATTGTGCTGCTCGCCGTCGTATTTTTCATAATGGGATTCGGACTTAAGGCGGCACTGGTTCCGTTCCACGCATGGCTCCCCGACGCGCATCCGTCGGCGCCGGCGCCTATCTCCGCCATGCTGTCAGGCGTTCTAATAAAGGCCCTGGGTGTATATACGATTATACGGATAATATACAACGTTATCGGCATAAACGCCGGGATAACTAATATACTTCTTGTTCTGGGCGCCTTGTCCATACTGGCGGGGGCCTTACTGGCTATGGGGCAATGGGATTTCAAGCGCCTTTTAGCGTACAGTTCGATAAGCCAGATAGGGTATATAATTTTGGGAATAGGACTGGGTACGCCGCTGGGCATTATGGGCGGACTTTTTCATCTTTTTAATCATTCGATGTTTAAGCCCCTTCTCTTTCTTGATGCGGGCAGCGTCGATTATGCGCTGGGCACGAGAGATATGAGGCTTATGGGCGGTTTACGCGATAAGATGCCGGTTACTGCCGGAACATCTCTCGTTGCTTCTATGGCAATATCCGGCGTGCCGCCATTTAACGGATTTTTCAGTAAGCTTATTATTATATTCGCAGCTGTTCAGGCCGGCCACGCGGGATACGGATTTCTGGCCGCTTTCGCAAGCATCCTGACGCTGAGTTATTTTATGGCCGTACAGAAGAACGTATTTTTCGGAAAGCCCTCGGCCGCGCTTGTTAACGGCGAGAGTGGGCTTGCCGCGAATTGGGACAAAGTGAAAGAGGTGCCTTTGTCGATGAAGTTGCCGGTAATCGTTTTATGTATAGTATGTATATTCGGCGGATTACTTTTAATACCGGATATCTCGAGCAGGTTTCTTTTGCCGGCAGCCGAGGTTTTGTCATCCGGCAGAGATTATGCGGTATCTGTATTTAAGAGCATGGGGCCGTGAGGAACAGTATGAAATCGAGAATAGCGGTTTTTATAGCAGCGTTTTTAATATGGTCATTGCTTGACTGGATACCTGACTGGCAGCACGTAATAGCGGGTGTTCTGGTCGCGGCCATTGCTGCGTATGTCACCGGCGATATGTTTTCTGTGCGCCTGAACGTGCTTAGCTATCCCAGGAAATTTGCCGGCATCATGAATTACATAGCCGTATTTACATGGGAAATGCTGAAGGCAAATATAGACGTGGCTTACAGGGTTGCGCGCTCGGACATATCGATGCCCTCCGGCATAGTGAAGATAAAGATTTCCCTGAAGTCGGAGACAGCAATTGCTCTCCTGGCCAATTCGATAACACTTGCATCAAGGACTTTAACGGTGGACGCAGACCCGGAAAAAGGTTTTCTTTACGTACATTGTATGAATATAAAAGATAAGAGCGCCGATCTTTCCCTGATAAAAGTGACAGAGCGCTTCGAAAACATATTAAAGAGGATCTTCGAATGACCAAAACCGTAAGTTACATAATAGGAGTTTTGGCAATACTTTTTGCTGTATATGTGGTAGTCGTTGCGCCGCCGCATTTCTTAATCTATCCGGATCTGCCTGAGCTTCCGTTTTTAGAGCGCGCTTTCTTCGTCCTGATCCTGTGTGTGGTACTCTGTTTTTACAGGATAGTAAAAGGGCCTACTTCGCCGGACAGGTTAGTCGCAGTGGATATGCTTGGCATGCTGATAATAGGTTTCTGCGCAATTTTTACCATATCCACAGGCAGAAGCTGGTATATCGATATAGGGATAGCATGGGCGCTGCAGAGCTTTATTACTATGCTGGCGTTCGGGAAATACTACGAAGGGAAAGACTTTGATGAATAATATCATAGGAATTATATTTATTGCTATCGGACTCGCGTTCGATTTTTTCGGATGCCTCGGCCTGGTGAGGCTGCCCGACGTGTATAATCGTCTTCAGGCGTCGACAAAATGCATAACTTTCGGCACCTGTCTTATACTTCTGGGGATGTTCATTACCGCCGGATTGACCGCAACAGGAATAAAAGCCGTTCTTTGCGCCGCTTTTCTTTTATTGGCGTCGCCTACGGCAACGCATGTTCTGGCGCGCGCCGCGCATAAATTCGGCATCAAATTATCGGAAGGCAGCACAATTGATGATTATGAAAAAACCCAAAATTAGAGAAATCATAGAAGCAGTCAAGGCATTGGTAAAAGGCCCTTATACAAACCCGTATCCTTTTAAGCCGCACATTCCTCACAAGAACTTCAGGGGGATGCCGGAATACACCAAAGAAGGCTGTATAGGCTGTACCGCATGCAAATATGTATGCCCGTCGGATGCTATAAAATTCATAGACAAAGTTAAGACAAATCCGCCCACAAGGACGATGATACTAAATTACGACCTGTGTAATTATTGCGGCAATTGTTCTTTGTGGTGCACAACAAGGGATGAAACGCCGCCGGGAGTGCATCATACTACCAGATTCGACGGTGCTTATCTGGACCGCAATGACAGGCAGCAGGTGACGACCACCAAAGAAAACGAGCTTGTCCTTTGCGAAGTGTGCGGCGACGTAATTACTACTTATTCACACCTTAAATGGATCGCAAGAAGACTGGATACACTTGCCTACTCCAACCCCACCATATATCTCGCCGATCTTAAAACGCTTGGAGTTATAAGCGAAGAGATGATAGAGAACGCGAAAGAGTTAACCCGCGCCGACCGGATAAAGATGCTCTGCGCCGGCTGCCGCCGCAAAGCTACACTTGAAAAATGATAGCTTTATGTATATAATAATAGGCTAATTAACAGACTGGGGGGATGTTCCCAAAAGGGACACCCTGCCAGCCAACCTTATACAAGATGGGATTGCAGAGTGTCCCTTTTGGGAACGTCCCCATAGCCGAGATATATAGATGCCCATAAAGCCGATTTTGTACGAACTGGACTATTTCCCGGATCCGGTTTCCGTTTATGGATCCATGCGGAACGAACCCTACAGTTCTTTTCTGGACAGCGGAATGGATCCGGAAAAACTAGGCAGATTTTCTTTTATCGGGTATGATCCGTTTATGGTGGTAGAATCCAGAGGCGAAGATATCAGGGTTCTGACGCAAGACGGTACCGAGACTTTCAAGGGCAATCCTTTTACTTTTTTAAAATCGGCGCTTTCTTATTATAAGACGGAACGAATAAACGGCGACATACCCTTTACTTCGGGATGCATCGGTTATTTTTCCTATGATCTGCGCTATTTTTTGGAAGAATTACCCCGCCATTCTCAGGACGATATCCGTACGCCGGATCTAGTGGTATCATTTTATGACATAATCATAATTTTTGATAACCTTCTTAAAAAGGCCTACATATCTTCTTCCGGCCTGCCGCAATTGGACAGCGAAAAAAACATAGATACGGCAAAAAGGCGGCTTGAATCTGCTAAAAAGCGTCTTAAGAGTGCGGCCTCGGGTACTTTTGATACTGTATTCGGAGGAGAATATGCAAATCAGGCCGTGCTCTCGAATTTCACGAAAGATAGCTACAGAAAAGCGATCGGAAAGGTTAAAGAATACATAAGAGAAGGCGATATATACCAGGTTAATTTGTCTCAGCGGCTTAGCTGCGATTTCGACGGAGATAGTTTTGAATTATATAAGACGTTGAGGCGGATAAATCCCGCGCCGTTCGCGGCTTATTTAAATTTTGAAGATTTTCAGATAGTAAGTGCTTCGCCCGAAAGATTTATTAAGATAAGCGATAGACATATCGAAACGCGGCCGATAAAAGGAACGCGTCCCCGCGGCAGAGACGAAAAGGAAGACGCGGGGTTAAGAGAAGAGCTTATGCGCAGCGAGAAGGACAGGGCCGAGCATCTCATGATAGTGGATCTGGAAAGAAATGACATCGGCCGAGTTTGCGAATACGGCTCCGTCAGGCCCGAAGAGTTTATAATAGTCGAGACGTACTCTACGGTTCATCATTTAGTCTCTACCGTTGCCGGAAAGCTGAAAGACGGCGTGGATGTAATAGACTGCCTGTGCAACTGTTTTCCCGGCGGCTCAATAACCGGCGCGCCGAAGATACGTGCTATGGAGATCATAGAAGAGATAGAGCCGGCAAAAAGAGGTATATATACGGGCTCGGTAGGGTATATAGATACGAGCGGTGATGCGGACCTTTTAATAATCATACGTACGATCATTATAAAAGGCGGCACGGCGCATTTTCAGGTCGGAGGCGGGATAGTAGCGGATTCCGACCCCGACAAAGAATATGACGAGACAATGGATAAAGCCCGGGCAGTCATCGACGCGATAAGCATTGAAAAAGCAAAAAAATTAGCGTATAGCGTCTAGCGGCCGGTGTTTGGTATTATTGGAGAGATAATGAAGGTTTACGTCAACGGACAAATGGTGGATAAAGACAAGGCGGTTATTTCCGCCTTCGACAGAGGGTTTCTTTACGGCGACGGTGTATTTGAGACGATGAGAAGTTATGGCGGTAAGATATTCCGGATAAAGGACCATCTCAACAGGTTATCCGCGTCTATGAAGTTTCTGAGGATAAGGCAACCGCTTGCCGACAAAGAAATAGAAAAGGTCGTTTATGAATTACTCGAATCGAATTGCCTGAAGGACGCGCGCATAAGGGCCACTGTTTCGCGCGGTTCCTCCGAAGACGGAAAAATGGACATTTCAAAAAGCCGGCCGTCAAACATAGTTATAATTACGGAGGAGTACATACTGCCGCCGGATAAATATTATGAAAAGGGCGTAGCGGCCGATATAGCGCGCTCAAGGCGCAACAGCCAGAGCGTCCTGAGCAGGCTGAAGGTTTTAAATTATTTAGAAAGCATACTTGCCAGAAACGAAGCCATTCCGAAGGGTTGCTTTGATACCATATTCTTAAACGACGCCGGCCATGTCTCGGAGGGCGGCACCTGTAACATCTTCATGGTTTCGGGAAATAAACTGCTTACACCGTCGCCGGACTGCGGGATACTTCCGGGCATAACCAGAAAAGTTATTTTGGAAATAAGCCGGTATGCCGGGGTAGGTATTCAGGAAGGAAAATTCACAGAGGATGAATTAAAAAGTTCGTCGGAAGTGTTTATAACAAATTCATTGTTCGAAGTCATGCCTGTTGTTAAGGTGGAGAATAAAACAATAGGTGCCGGTACTGTAGGAGAGGTAACAAAGAAAATACAAAGCCTCTACAAAGAAGAAGTCAGAAAAGAAACGGAAGGTTAAAAATTGAAAAAGTTTAACGTCACAATAATTGCATTATCCGTACTTTTAATAAACCTAAGTTTTATAATACCCCTGACATATGCACAGGAAAAGAAGGCGCCGCGTATAGACATTGTCGGTAACAGCATATATCTGGACGGCAAGAAATTTTTGATAAAAGGCGTAGGCTATAGCCCCTTCAGGCCGGGCATATGGCCGGGCGGGCGCGTAGCGCCGGATATTATCGAAGCCGATTTTAAGAGGATAAAGGAAGCAGGATTTAATACCATACGCGTATGGGGTACTATGCCGGAGGACCAGCTTAACCTCGCCGAGAAATATGACCTGAAAGTAATACAGGCAGCGGGCGTCAGCCCTAACGCAAAGTTTGACTACGAAGGTTTTTTGCGCCAGGCAGAGAGCCAGGTAAGGCAGATGGCAAAGATAAGCAAGAACCATCCTAATGTCATAATGTATCTCGTGACGAACGAACCGCACTCGCAGGCGATTTTAAGCTGCGGCATCGACAAGACTATCGATATGTATAAAAAACTTATAGCTATTGTCAAACAGGAAGACCCGTCGCGGCCGGTTAGTATGGCAAATGCCTATTGGACCCTCTGGCTTGATCAGTCGATGTGGGATGTGATATGTTTTAATGTGTATAATTATGATCCGCCTTTAGTCGAGGATATGGGATACGCAAATTTTGTAAAAAATCTGAGGGACTTATATGCCAGGGAGAAACCACTTGTAGTAACCGAGTTTGGCCTGAGCGTTTCTCCCGACGGACCCGGCAAAGGTGGATACGGAGGGAATACGCCGAACGAACAGGCCGACGGCGTGATAAAAGATTTACACGGGATCATACAGGGCGGCGCTGCCGGCGGTTGCGTTTTCGAGTGGAATGATGAGTGGTGGAAAGGCAGCAATGCCGCAGTGCACGATACTCATCCCGAAGAATGGTTCGGCATTGTCGGCATAGAAAGCAAAGAAAATCCTTTAGGGACGCCGCGCAAGGCCTATCATGTCTTAAAAGAAGAATTTAAGATGATAGTGACAAGGCCGACAGAGGGCTTCCGGATGTTTAATAATGCCGATATAGAAGTCAATACTGCCTCCAATATCAGGAACGTCCGTTATAGTATTGACGAAGGACAACAATCGGATTTAACAAAAGATGCTGATTGGTGGAGAGGTGCTATTATAGGTGAGTCTTTGGCGCCGGGCCTTCACACG
>JAQUMG010000089.1 GCA_028718265.1 Candidatus Omnitrophota bacterium | reverse complement strand
CAAATACCCTTCTTCTTCAATTTTCTTCATTATATCCTCCGCCGATACCGCCTTCATGCATCTGTTCTCCCGGCAGGTTAAATCGTAACACGGCACTTTGCATCCTATATCTTTTTTTATTATTACATAATTATTGCCGCCGTACGGCCCGGTTATTTCCGGGTCGGTGGGGCCGAAAATCGCTATCGTATTGGTGCCGACGCTGACGGCTATATGCATGGGACCCGAATCACCCGATATGACAAGTTTTGCTTTTTCCATAATAGCAGCCAGTTCCCTTAGTCTTGTCTTTCCGCATATCAACGCCGCTTTATGTTTCATCCTTCCGGATATGTCTGCCGCCAATTTTTTGTCTTTCTCCTGGCCGCTTATCACTATTTTAACGCCGTATTTTACGGCGAGCATATCGCCCAGTTTGGAAAAATTCTCGGCCGGCCATCTCTTCGGATCCCAGTTGCCGCCCGGATTCAGTACCACGAAACGATCGCCGGCATTTATACCCAGAGAGCTGAGTAATGCGTCGGCTTTTTTTCTGTCTGCGTCGGTTATGAAGAATTCGTAATTCTTTTTGGATATATCGGCACCGACGGCCCCGGCCAATTTAAGGAAATATTCCACCTTGTGCAGGTCTGAATCCGGATGCCCCACCTTCTTCGTCAGAAGAATACCGCGGCCTTTCGTATCGTAGCCGATGCGTTCTTTTATACCGGCCATGCGGGTAATGAGTGCCCTCGTAAAAGAGCGGTGCAGAATAAAGGCCATGTCAAATTTATCTTTCTTTAATCTTGATGCAAAGCGCATCTTGCCGATAAGGCTTCTTTCATGCCCATCCTCGTCGTACAATATCAATTCATTGATGCGCGAGTTCGTCTCAAGCAATTCTTTGCAGCGCGGGACGACCATGCAGGCTATATAGCTGTCCGGATACGCTTCTCTTACGGCCCTTATAAAGGGCGTGGAAAAAATAACGTCGCCCAGCCAGTTAACGTTTACGATCAGTATCTTTTTTCTTGATTCCTTATTTTTTTGCATATATCACTTCTTTGTACAGCATCTCCATCTTCGCCGCCATTCTGTCAATGGTAAAATATTTCAATACCTTTTCGCGGCCGTTTTTGCTCAGGATATCCCTTATTAATCTGTCGCTGAGTATCCTTTTCACCGTAATCGCCAATCCTTCTGCATCGCCGGGGTTAAAGAGCAGGCCGGTCTTGCCCTCTTCGATGACATTTTCTATTCCGCCTATTCTGCTCGCGGCACACGGCAAACCGCAGGCCATCGCCTCGATCAAAGAAAGTCCCAGCCCTTCTTTTATTGAAGGCATGACAAAAACATCCATAATCGACAGTACATCTCTCGTGTCTTCCTCGCTTCCGGAAAAGACCACGCTTTTTTCGATACCTAATCCGGAAGCCAGTTTTTTGAGACGGCGTTCGTCCGGACCGTCACCTATCAGCAATATCTTAACTTCAGGAAAACCGTTAAGTATGCTCTTTGTGGCTCTAAGCAAAACTTCCTGGCCTTTGACAGGTGAAAGCCTGCCGATAGTACCTACGACAGGAGTCTTTTCTATTCCGAATCTGCCGCGGACTTTTGCCTTTTCCTCTTCCGATAAAATTTTTGAGAATCTGAACGTATCTATTCCGGTATAGATAAGCGCAACTTTGTCTTCCGGAATTCCGAAATCATCGATCAGATGCCGCTCCACCGCTTCACTTATCGCAATGACTTTTGCACCCCAGCACCCGCACAACAATCTGCCCAGGTGTCTTTTGAAAAAACCGTGACAGGTAGTAACATAAGGAACCCCTGTGGCAAAAGAAGCTAAGGCGGCGCTTACCGCAGCAACTCTAGTATGCGCGTGTATCAATTCTATCTTTTCGTCTCTGACTATTTTTTTAAGCGCGGCGGACGTCTTAATGACCTTGGGGCTGAGTTCCGATTTTGTATTTATATCTAATTTAAAATGCGTTATGTCGTATTCGACAAGTTTGCTCTCCAGGTTCCCTCCGGCGGAGGCGACGAAAATGGTATGGCCTCTCTCTTTTAAGGCTTTGGCAAGAGTCGTAGTATATACGCCTATCCCGCCGATATTAAGATGTGTGCTTAGCTGAAGTATCCGCATATATCAGATTCTTTTCGCTTCTTGAGTCCGGCTCCAAATACTTTTCCACCGCCGCAAGTACGTCCTCTACCCTTATAAGGTCCATACAGCGGTTCTGTTTTCCGCAAAAAGGTTTATAGCACGGACTGCATTTCATACTGCTGCGGAGAACGGTAGAATTTTCCACTTTGGGCATGTGTCTGGCCGGATCCGTCGGACCAAAAAGAGCTACTATCGGCACCTTCATACCGGCCGCAATGTGCAGAGGCGCACTGTCGGTTGTAACATATACTTTCGAGCGGCCTATAAGCGAGGCCAGCTGCATGATATCGGTCTTGCCCGCTGCGATTATCGGTTTGCTATTCGACAGTCTTGTTACCTCTTTTGCTATTTCCACATCTTCGGGCGCGCCCGTCAGTACGGTTCTTATATCATGTTTTCTGGCAAGTTCATCGCAAAGCGCCGCTATACGGTCAGCGCCCCATCTCTTTGACTGCCATCTCGAGCTCGCTGCGATATTTATTCCGACTAAGATGCGCCGTTCTTCTATCCAGTTTTCTTTGAGAAAATTATCGGCCCATTCTTCGTTTTCTTCCGACGGCCATAGTTCAAGTGTTTCGCCCGCATTTTCTATACCCATCAGATTAAGAGTCCTGAACTGATGTTCAACAGGCGTTATCGGCGCCTTAGTATCTTTAACCCGTCTGTTCAGAAGAAAACTCCATTTGCCGTTATTGTAACCGTATCTTAAATTAGCCATTGTCATAAAAGCAAGGATGTGGCTGGCCCTGTTATTCTGCAGATCGACTACTATGTCAAAATCTTCTTTTATCAGCCTGGCGCAAAATCTCATGAGACATTTAAAGCGGCTCTCTCCCGTTCTTGGCTCATATATTATTCTTTCATCTATATGGGGGCATCCTTTCAATACGCCGCTCGAAGGCAGGCCTACAAGTACTTTTATCACGGCTTTAGGAAATTTTTTGCGTATCGCCTTAAGAGAAGGAACGGAGAGAATGACATCGCCAAGGGCGCTTATCTTGATAACCAGTATTTTCTTAAGCGCCAGCGCCTCTTCGTAAACCTTGAGTGTTTTTTCGACCATCGGCTGAAGAGAATATTTTTCCTCCACCTCCCGCCTGGCCTTCCGGGCCAAAGAGCGGCCCAGTTCCGGGTCCTTTAAAAGCCGCGTTACCGCATCGGCTATGGAGTGGGGATCCTCGGGAAATACCAGTAATCCATTTTCACCGTCGCGGATTATGTCCGTTATGCCGCCTACGCCGGTGGCAACAACTGGCACACCGACTGCCTGAGCTTCTATTATCACCCTTCCGAACGCCTCGGGGGTTCTCGTGGGCAAAACAAGGACGTCGAGCTTCGATAAAATCTCTGGTATGTCGCTCCTTGAGCCCATAAAATCGACTATTGTACTTATGCCCATCTGCCGCGTCAGCACTTCGAGCTCTTCTTTATATCTGGGTTTATTGGGCGGTGCATCGCCTACCACTAATACCTTGATATTCGGAGTTTTCCGGAAAAGTATCGCCGCCGCCCGCAGTAAATCCGCATGTCCCTTAATGGGCGTTATCCGCGATATGATCCCGATCGTAAAATCTTTCTTCTTGTGCGGTTTATTTTCTGCCGCTGCTTCTTCACGTTTAACAAACCTGAATTCGTCGAGGTTTACCCCGCGCGGTATCAACCGCATCCTGTCGTAAGGCGTACCGAAATCATCCATCATGTGCTTAGCCATATCGTGGCTCGCCACTATGACAAACCTTCCCCAGCTCATCGGGCGGCTGGTAAAGGCGGTATTATAATAGCCGTGCGCTGTCGTTATGAATATACGATTGGTTAACTTTGCGGCGGCAAATCCTATGATAGCAGGAACTCTGCTTCGCGCATGAATTATCCGGATATCTTCCTTAATTATTATCCGGCGGACTTCTCTTATCATAAAAAATATGGTCAGCGGCGATTTTTTACCTACGGGTAATTTGTAATGCACCGCACCGCCGTCCCGAAGCCGCTCTGCCAGCCTGCCGCCGCCGGAAATGACTACGGATTTATGGCCGTTCGCGGCGAGATATCTTGCAAGATCGACTGCTCCGCGCTCGACGCCGCCTACTTCCAGTTCGGGTAATATTTGAAGGATGTTCATATCAGCCTTTTCACTGCCTCATATATCTTATCATTGTCGTTCAGTCTCTTCGGCGCTTCTTCAGATTCCATCAGCATCACAATATCGTCTTTTAAATCCTTAATTTCAGAAAGATGGATAAAGCCGCGGGAAGACAATTTCTTAAGAAAAGTTTCGTGTTTATTATCACTGCCGGCCTGCGGTTTTCGGCGCGGCCTGAATGCTATAACGTGCTTGCCGGAACTTGCCGCTTCAGAAAGCATCGAAGTCGACTCTCCGGACACCACTATTACGGAAGAAGCGCCCAATATGCCGCCTACAACCCATTCCGGGTTGCGTTCGCTGGCTATTATCAGAAGTTTAGCCAGCCCCTTAGTGCCCAGTTTTGCCTTTAACAGATTGCTGACCTCCGCGCTTGTCCTTCTCGACGTTGTAACTAAGATATTGGCATTTAATTCGCCGGCTGCACCGGCTACATTTTTCACGACTTCATCGATAAGAGAAGTATCTATTGAATAATTTTTGTTATCGCCGCCTATAAATAATCCTATGCTCCTCCTGCCGCCCAGTTCTGCCATTCTCTCGAGCGCTCTGAGGTCGCTTTCTATCTTTTTAGGCGATATCAGATTCGGCATCCCCATAGTCTGGACCACATTTTCCCGCCGGGGCGGCCGGTCATGTTCCGGTATTATCGCAACGTTAAAATCGCGCGGTGACAAGAGAGACGGCATCATGATCACCGCACTTTTCGCGCAGTTCTCCCTGCTGAATAGAACGTTCACGGGCGCCATTGCGGAGCCGCAGGAGACGACTATGTCCGCATATGTATTTTTTATCTCCTCATAAGACCCCGGATCAAGGCAATACTGCAGTAATTTCATTCTGAATAAGCAGAAAGGAGAAACTACCGGCGCCAGGAAAGCCATCAATACTCTTTTTGTCCTGTTTTTATACTTTACCCCGATTATTCTCTGTTTCGTATCGATATCGCCGTAACCGGCTTCACATCTGGATTCTTTTATCTTTTCAAATACGGCAAGCGATTGATTAAGATGTCCTTTTTTGCCGTCGCTTAAAACTACTACATTCCTCAGCGGAGTGGATTTCCATCTTTTATGTAGCCAGAGCCATTGCGCGGGATATTTCCGTATATATGATTCCAGTATTGAGGCGAATTTCTGCATCGCTTCAAGTTCGTTCGCATCTCCGTCGCCTTCATTGCTGACTTCTATCGGGGATTCAAGGAATATCTTATGATACGGTCCGTTTATTCTGGCTGCGAACGCCGGAATGATAATAGACTGCGTCTTCCGGGCTAAAGCGAAAGCGCCTCTCGGGCTTGAAGTCGGCCTGCCGAAGAAATTTATGAACATACCTTTTTTGCCGGCGTCCTGGTCGGAGAGTATCCCCACTATGCCGTTCTTCTCAAGATGTTCATATATCTCTCTTGTCGCCATTCCTTTTTTAATTACTTTGCAGCCTTTGCTTTCCCGCGCCATATTCAAAAGATTATTCAGCCGCGCCATTTTCTGCTCCCGCGCCAGGACAAAAAGAGGAAAGCCGCTCAGGGCACTCGCGATACTGCAAAGTTCCCAATTGCCGAAATGACCCGTAAGATATATGACGCCCCGCCCTTTCTTAAGCGCGCCGGTAAAGTTATCCCAGCCGGGGACCTCTATATATTTATCCATATAGGGTTTATCTATGCTCGGCATTCTTACGACCTCGACGAGCACCTGGCCGAAATTCCGGTAGAGCGCCTTGACGGTTTTTCTTATCTCAGACGGCTCTTTTTCGCCGGCGAAAGCTGCCCGCATATTGGCATAGGCGACTTTCGCCCTGTTATAATTTACGATATAACCCAAACCGCCGAAAAACCGGCCTATCGCCAAAGCCGCTCTTATGGGAAGCGCAGTCAATAGCAGGTTGAAAAATCTAACTATTAAAGAGAGAACGTAATCCAGCAACTATTGCCTCCTCATTTTTGCTGATTTCAAAATCTATACTCATGGTAAGCAGTTCGATTCCTTTTTGTTTTACCGCAGGCGATCCCGCAAACAGATCCGCAAGTTTAGGGAAACCGCCGTTTCTTGATCTCATAACGTCTTTTTCGGTCGTAATAACGGTATTTATGCCGGCGGCGGTACATTTTTCTAATATCCCGTCCATATCTTTTCCGCTATATAAATGATGGTCGGCGTAGTAAAACCGCGCCGTTACAACCGCGCCCAAATTTTTTACCATCCACTCGAAATATTCCGGGTTGGCTATCCCGGCAACAAGCACGACGCGCCTACCTTTAATATAGGAAAGGGGCGTAATGGTGTCTGATGATGCCTTTTTAAGACCGGCTGCTTTATAAAATGATTCCGAAGTTTTAATATCGCGTTTTATGTTCTTAAGCTGCCCGTATATACGGGGCAGGTTTGCCGAACCCATATCGGATTTAGTCAATACGACCATATCGGCGTTTTTCAGCCTGCCAAGCGGCTCTCTCAATACTCCCCTCGGAAATAATTTCATATTTCCGAACGGGGATGTCGCATCGATCAGAACTATATCTAAATCGCGCTTAAGCCGGTGGTGCTGAAAACCGTCATCAAGGATTATGCAATCGCTTCCGAATTTTTTAATTGCATACCGCGCGTTTTCGGCCCTGTTCGCTCCTGTTACGACAGGTATCGCTCCGAGCCGCTCTTTAAGAAGATGTAATTCATCGTCTCCGTAGCCTCTCGTCAGGACCGCAACTTTCCTGCCCATCGCATTGGCTTTTTCGGCCAGCATAATAACGAAAGGCGTCTTTCCCGTCCCGCCTAATGTTATATTGCCTGCGCTGATCACCCTGGCGGAAACTTTCTCCGGACTCAGAATGCCGGCGGCGTAAAGAAAATAGATGAATTTTAAAATAATGAAGTATACAAAGGAAATTATCGACAGGGCGGCTCCGACGATATAGCCGTCGATCGTCTTTCTTTCGTCATTCATCACTGAAAGCATGTATAATTTAAAACTAGGCATGATATACCAGATCCATTATCAGAAGGCAGTTCCGCTCTGTTGAGCCGACATTGTCGAGGACAACCTTTCTCGCGCTTTCCCCTATTGCCTCGCGCTTTCGGTTGTCAGGAATCAGGCGCCTCAGAGAA
>JAQUMG010000088.1 GCA_028718265.1 Candidatus Omnitrophota bacterium | reverse complement strand
CATCCGTAGTTTACCGTTTCGCGAGAAAAGCCGATCCCAGGGCGGATTGTGAGATTTTTCTTGCCGGTCTCGTAAAGAAATATGATGGAGAGCGCGCTTTACTGCTCAATACCCGCCATGCTCAGAATATCTCTGGGTGTATTCGGGAATGATCGGTATTCCGGTACTTGGCAGTGCAGCCCATGTTGACAATAGTTATCATGATATCCTTGCTTTTGAGCAGACATTCGATGCTCATATTTTACGTAAGTACAATATCAAATATATTATTTTAGAAAAGAAGTGTTATGATAGCTCTCTTGCCGCAGGTGAATTTACGGCTGAATTAAAAAGATTGAAAAGTAAACTGGATGCAATGGAGTATATTAAATCAAGGCATGAGTTTGATGAGTGTATAGTTTATATTGTTGATGCTGATCATAAAGATAACGGCGATAAACTGAAGAACGTAGTGTTTGTCGGCCGGAATTTAAAAGGGTTACGCGGGATCAGTCTGTCGCGTGAGGAGACTATTTCCCTGGCGCATAATCCATGCGCCAGAATGGCCGGGGATTTAGACAATCCCGATAAAATTGTATTTTATAAGAGCGGAATCGATGATTATGTTGCGTGGACGCTTGCTGATAAGTACGCGATAGACATCAGGAAATATTACGATCTTAATGGCTATTTTATGGGTAAATACCGAAAGCCGGATAGGTCTTTTTTCCCTTCTATGCCTGTTTGGACGACTGAAGAGTGCGCGGGAAGACAAAAATTGCCGATTGAGTTTGCACGGCCCGTAGGGATAGTACCGGCATATACGGAAGCCAAATTAAAGCTAAAAGCCAAAAAGATAAAAGATGAATCATATTATCTATTATTGTACGGGATGACGCAGCTTCCTATTGGTAAGGCAGAGGCAGATGTTTTAGATAAAAGCGGCGCAGTTATTAGCAGGACGATTATCGATAACACACTCTCGTGGTATATTATAAAAATCCCTTCGACTGCCGTTACGAAAGGAAGGATTGTTTTAAAGCTGATAGCGCCAAAGTGCGATCCTTCGCCCTTTCTTATTATCAGCAGAATGGCCTTGGTCCCGGAAGGAGATTTCGATATAGCGCATCAGAAAATCTCGAAACTTTTGCGCGATAAGGAGGTCATCGATATATGCGGATCTTATTAATGCTGCCATATGATACATCATATAAGCGGGATACGCCGGATTTAGGACTCGGTTATCTGGCTGCTTGCCTCGAGAGGGAAGGGCACGAAGTACAGATCTGCCTTAAATTCATGGATTTAAATTCGGAGACTGCGCTATCAGATTTAATCAGCAGAGGAAAATTTGATGTATTTGGAATCAAGGTGATGTCGTGTTCGATTATGTCCGCGAAGGAAACGATCAGGCTAATACGTATTATTGAGCCTCATGCGCCAATTATTCTGGGAGGCCCTCATGTATCGGGCGACCCTCACAGCATTTTTCATTTAATACCGGAGGCAAGCTATGCTTTTCATGGAGAGTCTGAAGTCGGGCTCGTTAAATTTATTAATAGACTTGCTCATGGCGGCCCGATCTCAGATTCAGAATTTGCCGGGATTCCAAATCTTGTTTGGAGAAAAGGCCCTGAAACAATGGTAAATGATATGAGCAGGGTTGAGGATCTGGATACTTTACCATTTCCTGCTTGGGAGCTGATGAAACCCGCGTCGTTTGTCAATACACCTTTTGGCGGTCATTCGCGGAGATTTCCAATAGCCCCCTTAATTATTACGCGCGGTTGTCCTAATAGCTGTACATTTTGCGAAGCCGGAGTTATCAATGGTCACACTGTCCGCTCCAGAAGCGTAGAAAGTGTAATTGCAGAAATCAAACTTTTGATGAATAAATTTGGCGTGAAGGAAATCCAGTTTTTTGATAGTAATTGCTCAGATCGCCGAGGACCCCTGCGGGAGCTATGTAAGCGCATTATTTCAGAGAACTTAGATATAAGCTGGTCAGCTCCAAACGGAATCCGCATCGATTCCATCGATGCGGAATTAGTAGCGTTGATGAAAAAAAGCGGTTGTTTCTATGTAGGCGTCGGAATCGAATCAGGATCACCGCGCATCCTTAGAGAGATCAAAAAAGGCTTATCGCTTGATTTGGCCAGAGAAAAGATTGCATTGCTTCGCAAAGCCGGGATCGGAGTAACGGGTTATTTCATGATAGGTTTTCCCGGTGAAACAGCTGAGGAAATAAAGCAGACCATTTCTTTCGCTATGAAAGCGCCTTTAACAGGAGCCACTTTTAGTATTTTTTGTCCCCTGCCGGGCACCGAGATATACAAAAAACTGTACAAAGATCAGAATCTGGAAATTGAAATTATAAGCTCCCTGGATTTCATAACTTACAAAAACAATCTATCCGAGATTACTTACAGCCAGCTTAGGAAACTACAAAAGCAGGCAATTTCCGAATTCTATTTAAGACCGTCTTTAATCGTTTATTTCTTAAGGGAACTAAACAATATTCATAAAATCCGATTTGTTGTAAATAGCTTTTACGAATATGCGTTTAAGGGATAGTAAATGAGGCAGTGATTTATCATGATGAAAAACAGGATTTTATTCATAAACCACATAGCGCATGATTTTATCAATGGTGCTGAACCATTGGGCATAATGTATCTCTCGGAGGTAGCTAAAAGAAACGGTTTCGAAACCAGGTTAGTTTATCCGGATTATGCAAAACTAATAGGGGTTATATCAGAGTGGAAACCGGCAATAGTTGCTTACAGCATCACAAGCGACCATAGCGTTTTTTACAGGGATCTAAACAGCAGATTGAAACAAAAATTTGATTTTATCTCAATATTCGGCGGCCCTCATGTTACTTTTTTCCCGGAATTTATTGAGCAATCAAAAGATGTAGATATAATTTGCGTGGGAGAAGGGGAATATGCCTTTGATGTATTACTCGGGAGTATTAAGGAGGGGAGGGATTATTCTTGTTCTCCGAATCTTTGGGTGCGAAAAGGAAATCATATAGCGAAAAATAAGCCGGCAAGGCTTATGGAACCCCTGGAACAGATCGGATTTCCTGATAGAGGCATTCTGTATGACACATATGATCTCCTCAGAACAAATCCGATAAAAACGTTCATGACTGCAAGAGGATGTCCTTTTGAATGTACCTATTGTTTTAACCATTCATATCATGAGCTCTATAAGGGGTCGGGGGAAGTCATTCGAAGGTTAAAAGTAGACCATGTTATAAGGGAAATACAGACCGTTAAGGAGAAGTACCCTTTAAAAAATGTTTTATTCTTAGATGATACCTTCAATATAATGCCCGGCTGGATAGAGGAATTTTCGCGGAAGTACAAGCGTTCCATAGGGCTGCCTTTTACCTGCTGCGCGAGAATCGATCTTTTAGAAGAAGGAATGGTGAGAAACCTGAAAGAAGCCGGGTGCGCCGTAATGCATCTGGCCATTGAGTCGGGAAACAGCGAAGTCAGATATAATGTATTGAACAGAAAAATGTCCACCGGGAAGATCGTGGAAGGCGCAAACCTGCTGAAAAAATATAAAATCTTTATGCTTGTTCAGAATATGCTGGGCCTTCCGGGCACAACCCTTGAAAACGACATGGAGACATTCCTGTTAAATAGAGATTGTAATGTTGATTATGCCCATTCTTCAGTGTTTCAGCCGTATCCCGGGACAAGGCTTGCAAAAGCAGCCGTAGAAAAAGGTTACTTTGACGGGGATTATTCCAAACTGGATAAAGGAGATTATCCGAAGGGCATTTCTCATTTAAATATCAGACACAAAAGCAAAATACGCAGATTAAACAAGATATTTGCTCTTGCCGTATGTCTAAAGCTGAGCAAACGGTCGGTAGGCATCCTGATCAGCCTGCCGTTATTAAAACTCTATGAAGTGATTTATATTCTATTTAAGGGTTATTCCGGCAAGAAATTATATAATGTAACGTATTCGAAAAAACAGATTATCGGGATATTTTTTAAACTTTTTAATAAGTGAGCATAGAATATTATGGTTCAGATAAAACAAAAAGAATGGCAGGAGCAATGGGAATTATTCCGTGATGAGGAGATGGGACTCTTTGCCGACTGGATATATCCTGCTACGCTCGAAGATTTTAAGGACAAAGACGTCCTGGAATGCGGGTGCGGCGGCGGGCAGCATACCTCGTTTATTGCGCCGTATGCCCGGCATATAACGGCAGTCGACCTGAATGCCGTTGACATTGCGAGAGAGAGAAACCGCGCCTTCTCTAACATCGAGTTCATAGAAGCCGACATTGCCGATATGGATCTAAAGAAGCAGTTTGATATTGTTTTTGCCGTAGGTGTAATACATCACACCGACGATCCCGACAAGACATTCGCAAACCTGAAGAAGCATGTGCGCCGCGGCGGAAAATTGATCGTCTGGGTATACTCCAGCGAAGGTAATTTTCTGGCGAAGCGCGCGGTTGAACCGGTGCGGAAGCTCCTCCTGGCGAAATGGGACCGCAGAAGGCTTATTTATCTTTCGCGCGCTATAACGTTTTTGATGTACATTCCGGTTCACACGATATACAGGCTGCCTCTAAAGTTTCTGCCGTACTACGAATACTTCGGGAATTTCAGGCAGTTATCATTTTACAGGAACACACTGAACGTCTTCGATAAGTTGAACGCGCCGCAAGTCGAGTTTATCGACAGGGACCGGGTAGAGCGGTGGTTCGACAAAAGAGAGTTTTCAGGCGTTGCCATAAGCGCGTATAAAGGAGTGAGCTGGCGGGGAAGCGGGATAATAAGATGAAGAGTATCATGCTGGTCTGTCTCAATTATTATGATGATGTATTTTCGCACTCCAAGGTGAAGGGTGCCGTATCAAGAGGCGTAACACCTCTTGGTCTGCTATGCGTGGCAGCGCCATTAGTGAATTCTGGACACGCAGTCAAGATCGTCGATCTCAATCTGGCCAATAGTCCTGATGATTTTTTGCGCAGCGAGATAAATGCGTTCAGGCCGGATATAATCGGCATAACCGCTACGACGCCTCTCATATATAAGGCATATCGGATAGCTTCGCTGGCGAAGAGCGCGGATAAGAGGATACTTGTTGTCGTCGGCGGGCCGCACGCATCGGCCCTTCCCGAAGAGGTGTTGAGCGAAAGTGAAATAGACTGCGCGGTCACGGGCGAAGGAGATTTCAGCCTTACTGCGCTTGCGGATAGCGGTCCGCACGAAGGAGTCCCTAATATATATTTCAAAAAGGGCGATAAGATCGTTGCTTCGGATGCGCAGGATCGTTATGTTGAAGATCTCGACTCGCTGCCGTTTCCGGCGTATCATCTTCTGGAGATCGAAAAGTATCGTCAGCCGCGGATAGCGAGCAGGAAAGCGCCGATGGGGTACTTTGAGACATCGAGAGGATGTTACGGACGATGTATATTTTGCGATAAGAATATACACGGCCGCAGAGTAAGGATGAAGTCTCCGGATAAGGTGGTATCGGAGATGGAGAGGATGATCAAGCTTGGATTCAGGGAAATACAGATTATCGACGACATATTTACCGCTGATATTAAGAGGGCGCACGATATATGCGAAGGGATATTAAAGAAAGGCCTTAAATTTGACTGGTACCCGAGAGGGGGCATAAGGGTCGACAGGGCCGATCGGGAACTTTTTGCGCTCATGAAGAAAGCCGGCTGCTATCGGATACCGTTCGGCATAGAGTCCGGCTCCCAGCGGATCCTGGATATTATCGATAAGAGAGTTACGCTGGGACAGGCGGAAGAGGCTGTAAAATTCGCGAAAGAAGCAGGCATGGAGACAGAGGCTTATTTTATGATCGGAAACCCCACTGAGACCGAAGAGGATATAAAGAAATCGATAGATTTCGCTATAAAGCTCGATACGGATTACGCAAAATTTGCGGTGACCATACCTTTTCCGGGCACGGCTTTATTCGACAGGATGTCGGAGCGAAAGCAGATAAAGAGCAGGCAATGGGACAGGTATAACTTTGCGGTATCGCCAAAGGAGCTCTACGAGCATGACGTTCTGTCGTGGGACATTATCGACAAGTACTACGACATTTCGCACAGGGAATTTTATTTCAGGCCCCTGTATATCGGAAAGATCTTCCGCAAGATGGTAGCGGACGGGACCGTATTTGAACATGTTGGCGCATTTTTAAAGACAAGGTGGTGATATATGATCAGCGTAATAGTACCTGCTTTTAACGAGGAAGGGGCGATAGAGTCGGTATTGCGTGACATCGACAATGCGCTCGGTAATTTTGCCGACTACGAGATCATCGTAGTGAATGACGGTTCGACGGATAAGACGGCCGAAGGGGTCAAGAAGGCCAAAGTGAAGAACCTTTCGATAATAAGCCATGTCGAAAATCTGGGTTACGGGAAGTCTCTGTACGACGGCATACTTGCCGCTAAATATTCGTGTATCGCCATTATTGACGGCGACGGCTCATATCCTGCCGCAAGCATACTGGAGTTGTATAAGTACTACCCCCAGTATCACATGGTGATCGGCGCGCGTAAAGGCAGGGAATACGGCAAGGGCATTGTCAAAAGGTGCGCGAGGATATTGTTTACACATTTAGTCGAGTATGCTTCAGGCAGAAAAGTCCTCGATGTGAATTCCGGGCTGAGGATATTTAATAAGGATATAGTCATGAAATTCCAGGACTCACTCTGCACGGGTTTTTCATTCACGACGACCCTGACGCTCATTTTTTCGCTCAATCATTACTATATAAAATATGTTCCGGTTGAATACATGGAGCGAAAAGGTAAGTCGAAGGTCAGGCATTTTAAGGACACTCTGCGCGCGGGCCAGATCATAGTCGAGACGATACTTTATTATAATCCCGTCAAACTTTTCCTCCTTTTTGCTACTGTCAACGCCGGAGTCGGGATCGTATTGGAGGTCTTGAATTACGTTTTCTTTAAAAGCACCTTTCTTACAATAATATCAGCGCTGTGCATAACGAGCTTTCTGCCTATTTTTGGCATGGGGCTGATCGCCGACCAGCTTAAAAAGATATATAAACTTAACAAATAGGTTTTATGATGAAAATAGTGTTCGTAAGCCCGACATGGACAGATGACCTCGGCGTGTTTCAGAGAATAGCCAAGCGCAGGAATTCGCAGCCGCCGCTGGGGATACTGTATCTTGCCGCTGTCGCCGAGAAGAGGGGGCATAGTGTCAGAGTGATCGATGCTGATGTCGAAGACTTCGGCCTTGATTCGCTTGCCGGAGAGATAATGAAGGGCGATTTCGACCTGGTGGGCATAACGGCTACATCCCCGATATTCCATAAGGCGGTAAGGCTCGCGAGTCAGCTTAAGGATAAAGGATATCGCCCGCCCATAGCGATAGGCGGCGAGCATCTTAATATATTCAGAAAAGAGGCGTTTGAAAGTTGTTTTGATT
>JAQUMG010000087.1 GCA_028718265.1 Candidatus Omnitrophota bacterium | reverse complement strand
CATTCTCCAGGCAATCTATCTCCGAGTTAATATTCACTGAATCCTTCTGTGATTTCTTATTATGCCCGCGGCCTATAATCCTGCCTTCTTTGACCAAAACGGAACCCTCAGGGATCCCGCCTTCACGCAAACTTTTTTGCGCTTCCTTTACCGCTTCCAGCATAAATTTCTTATGGATTTTCATACTATCATCGTTGCCGCCGGCAACAGGTCCGGCTATAGCAGATGAAAGCTCAAACCCTTTCCCGGCATCATTCAACATTAAACCAGCCTCTTCGAAAGAGCCGAATCCCTCTGTCTGAACTTTACCGGGACCTTTATAATTCACGAACCATGTTTCTATAATAGACAATGCGCCCGGGAAGGCCTGATTAAATTCATCCATATTTTTTATGTCACCAAAACAGGTATCCGGCAATACCGCTATCAACTTATCGTCCCGGGCTCCTTCGCCCTTCATTCTCAGGACCCCTATAAGTTTTGCTTTTATCACCTGGCCCCGCTTCAGCTGCTTTCCGATAACCAGGATGTCTAATGGGTCACCGTCGCCCCAAGCTGTCTTCGGTACCATGCCATAGTTCGCTGGATAGCCCAGATATTTTACGACACGGGGCTTGCCATTCTCCTGATCCCACCTCATAACTCCATCTTCCCGGACTTCCCATTTATCATTGTCACCCGAGCTGATCTCTATTACCGCATTAACCGTTCCGTCGGGATTGATTGATTCATAGCCCGTATAAAAATTTTTCTCGCCATGCAACTCATAAGGATTTTCCTGCAGGGCCGGACATTCGCCCATAACGCCCAATACTATCAGCGCAAGAATTAAAAAAAGGCTCTTGTTTTTCATCACTGCTCCTTCTCTTTAGCAAATTTCACTTTTCGATCATATTCCTTTGAAAGGAAAAGCGCCGCGAAGAACCAGCATACAAGAAGTGCTCCGGAAAAAGAGCTTGCGAATGTAACATACATAGTAAAACCAAGGACAGCGCTTCCGGCGCGTGTCTGGAAAACTTTCAGCAGGGCATTGACACCCGAACCACACGCCTTGGCACCGCGTGAACCGAACATCTCGATCCATGCCTGGGCCTTGTACTTGGCGGCCTGAGAGGTAGGGATATAAAGCTGTTTTAATGAGGGCGAGTTAAGGGCATAATTAAGCGCCTTACCGGCTACCATAATCCAAAAAAGTATGTTAATAGAAGGATTTAATTTGAAACTTATTACCATCATCCCGATTATAAACGGCATGGCGCATAATGCTGTCTTCATTCCGAGCCGGCGCTGTACATTACCTATGCCTAACGCAAGACAGATGAAAGATACCGCGTTTACCGCCGATCCAAAATCGCCGAGTGACTGCGCTGTGGACACATCTCCGACGGCGTTTTGAAATACGAGCCTCTTGAAATTGAAATCGAATATCGTAACTATTATTTCATAAAAACCTACGACCAGAAATATACCGAGCAGATAACGGTCGGTAAACAACAGTCGTAATCCTTCGATAAAACCAGCCCCGCCTTCTTCATTGTCCTTCTGCAAATGTGTCTTTTCGGCAGGTATTGAGGCAGTTTGCCGGGCTATTCTCAAGGCAAACCGGCGGATTATCAACACTATAATCACAGTGTTGACTGCACATAGCGCTATAAGAGGCGCGCAATTACGAAAACCAAAAAATGCCGGCAGATCCGTTAATTGAGGGCCTAAAATACCGCCGAATTGGCCGAACATGACAATAAGAAAAAAAGATTTTTTCGCGCTTTCGGCGTCAATTGAATCAGAAGCATACGCCCAGAAGAGTGCGATTAAAAGCGACCCGTAAGCCTCGACAAAAACATACCATGCCCAGCCGAGTATCCGTCCGGAGCTGGCCACTTTATTATCCAGCCCCAACGTCGGATGGTTAAACAAAAAACTGAAAATCAAAAGCCCGCATACCATAACGCCGCCGATCACGTAAAAGAGCGACTGGCGTTTGAAGTGGTCGACAAGATGGCTGTAAAACATTACCAGGGGAATCAATATAATGACAGAGAACATCTTGGCTAGCGCCAAAGGCGAAGCGTCATGACAACCTTCCCCGATTATACATGCCTTGAATAGCGCGTCCTTTAACGGACGCAATGTCCAGTAAGTGCCGATAATTAAAGCAAATGCCATTCCAAGCAATAATGCACGGATAAGCTCTTCGTGTGTAAAATCACCGTACCATTTTGCCAGAAACCGCTTAATCAAGGGATCCTCTTCTTTTTACGCGCCTCTGCTATTTCATTTTTGACGTCTTCCCATTTATAAACCTGAACTAAGTATGAGCCTTGATTCGCAACTGCTATTAATGGTTCCGGATGCTTTGCGCTACCCGGGAAGACTGCGACCGCGTCAGGTGACACATAGGAACCAAACCACCCCACCAAACCATCTACGACACCGTCAGTCATTCTCTTCCGGCATATCTCGGCATCCGTTTCATATAGCACGGGACTGCGTAGATCAAAAATTAATAAATGTCCATAATAATTTTTTGACGCGGAGATTTCGCCTTCATCGACCGCCAAAAGATAGCTATCTATTATGGCAAGCCCTTCTACGGACATCGAAAAAACTGACTGGCCAAGCGGCTTAGCGGTCAGGGTATCCGCTTTCCTTCCGATCGACTTACCCATCCATTTTCCAGTTTCGAGATCAAACGCACGGATCATACCATCCCAATCGCTGGATAAAAAAAGCGTTCCGGTAGATTCGTCAATCGCGATCCCTTCGGCCTTATTGAGAAAAGGTCCGTTGTCCGGGCGCGTTGACTGAAATTTCCAACTGGAATCCGGCTTAAAGTCCGGAAGATACCGGCATACCTGTCCCGTAATCCCATCGACGACATATATCCGCCCTTTTGAATCACACGCCATTCCGCAGAGCTTTTTGTACCCTTCGCCGCTTAAGAGCGGCGGGCCCATCGATTGAAACGCCGCCGGCGATACCGCGGTCCGCCCAAACCGATAGATCTGATTAGCCTTTTCATCACTTATCAGTAATCCTTTGTCCGGCAATACAAGAATATCTACAATTTCACCCTCAAAAAGGCCGGCATTGCCAATCGACCCTATATGCTCGCCTGAATATGGATCGAAAATCTGTACTCTATGATTCATCGCATCCGTAGCCAGCAACAACCCGTCTCCGGTAAACGCCAAACCATCGGGGGGATTGATAGCGGATAAAGAAGCGTCTGCCCTGCCTGTTCCAAATTCGCGAAAAGGACGAATTTGCAGTTCGGGCGCCGGAGGATTGGGTTGTTCTTCTGAAAATCCGGCGGATATGCCCAAAACCAAAAATACCTGTATTACTACAAAACAAACAAGCCGGGCCAACTGCGCCCGGCTGTTTTTCTGGAATTCCACAATCACTTCACGTATGCAAAATTGTAGGCCCACAGAATAATCTCCGCTTGAAGTAACTTCAATCTAACGTATAAAAATATGGGGTCCCTGTAATCTGCGACACAAGGGAACCTCTCGGTTTATTCTGGTATCTATTATAGCCCAATTACGGCGGGAAACAAGGAAATTTTGCTATTCAGAGAGGTTAATTCCTCAAGAAAACGAAGTCCTGAGCAAGCGAAGCGCGTCGAAGGATGTCCGTTTTGTCCGGTCATTTTTGGCTGGAATTCGCGTAACTGTTTGACGGGTAAATAGATGTAAAATGTCCACCCTCTACAGGCGGACATTTCTACTTTTCACAAATAGACAATATCCTCTTTATGATATAAGGAAAGAAATAAGAGCATATAATCCTTGATATGGCGAGTAATTAAAAAGTTATTGCGTATGTGTTCTCTGCCGTTTTCGCCTAACTTCTTTGCGTATGGGGGACTGTTCAAGAGCTGCTTAACGGCAAAGACTGCTCCGTCTACGGAATGGCATAAAAGCCCTGAATACTTATGCTTGATCTGCAGAGGTATTCCTCCCACATTAGAGGCCACAACAGGCTTCGCTTTCCACAATGCCTCTGCAACAGTAAGTCCAAACCCCTCTTTAATCGATTTCTGCATGATAATAGTTGATGCTCTTTGCAGCGCATTGACCTCTATATCGTTCTGCGGTAGCAGCAAGATATGTATATCTTCGTCTTTCTGCGCTTTGTTTTTGACCTCCTCTAATACCTTTAATCCTTCCGGATCATCCGCTGCTGTACCGCCTGCCAGAATAAGCTGACAATCTATATACTTCTTTACTTTTTTATATACGTCTATCACGCCTACCGGGTCCTTAAGAGCATCGAACCGGGAAATTTGCGTTATTATCGGTTTATCTTTATTAATACCGTATTTCGCCAAAACAGAATCTATGACTTCTTTCGATAATTCTTTATTCTTATCGCTTAGAGGGTCTATAGATGGTGATATCAAAAATTGCCTAACGGGTATATTTTGAGAAAAATTAGGAGAGGAGAATACTACGGCGTCATATTTGACAATAAAGTCCAGCAGGAATTTCCATACTTCGTGAGCGGGATCAGAAACGTCGATATGGCACCGCCATATCCACTTATTTTCTTTCTTCTTCTCTATCAAGGCTATGGGCTGAGGGTCGTGAATGAAAAGAATGTCTCCGTATGTATCAACCTCTTTTATATTAGCACGGCTTGTTTCCATAAATATTTCATAATCATGGCTGCTTACCTTTTCCGGCGTACCGTGTAAAGCATTGTGAAATTTTTTTGTGATTCCGAAAAATTCATTCCCACCTTTGATTACATCCCACCTCGCATCTACTCCAAGCTCCTTCAATAATGGTATCATACGGTTAAGTATTTCGGCAACTCCTCCGCCCACAGACGTAGAATTTATATTCTGTATGACCTTGCCGCTAAGCTTCTGGCCGAGAAGCTTGAGGTCTTCTATAATAGATTCGCCTACGATAGGTATATATTCGTCTATTTTAGCCATGTTATTTTGGGAGTTTCTTTTCAATAAGTTTAATTATCGTTTTTCTCAATTCTTCAAGCGTATAGGTATAAGGATCCAGACCGGATATTGCCCCGGCCAGCTTTTTGTCCTCTATAGAATGCTTAATCCAATTTGAAAAATCATTCGCACCTTTTTCGAGTCTTAGCCTTGCCTCGAAAATATGAAAATATATCGAATCAATTGTAATCTTTTTCAATATCTCGCTAAATTCTTTAAGGTCATGGGCAACATAATTTGTAGGAAGAACGAAACTTACTGACTTCATAAAGCAAAAGGCCTCATTTTCATCGGTAAACCTCGATCCCGAAGAGGGATTATCTTTAATGTATTCGTCTATCGTCTCAACGATTTTATCTCTCAAGCTGTGTATCGTATTAAACTGCACAATATCTATACTTGCAAGGCCTTCTCCCAGCTCCTTCTCACCAAGTACTTCGGTAACCCAGTATGCAAAGTCATTCGGCGGTTCAGGAGAAAGGTATTGATGCTGCTGTAAAAACCTATGGGTATGATGATATATGGAGGAACCCGGTACAGTTTTTATCAGCCCTGATAATTCTTTCAAATTACAGGCGCGCCATCCTGTCAATTCTGTAAGATTCAGTCTTGTATAGAATTTAAACGGTTCTTTTGCGTTAACTAGTTCGGGCATATCACCAATCCTCTTATAATTCTGCGATCAATTTTAAAAACTTGATGACTTCGCTTGTATTTTTTAAATAATACTCAGCGAGGGATGTCCCGGGTTTGCCTGCAAATATGGTAATTCCTTTTTTCCTAAGCGCTTTGAATGCATCCTCATCTGTTAAATCATCTCCTATGTAAATCGGAACAATGCTTTTGCTCTTAAGAAAATCTTTTTGTATAGCCAAAAGCGACTTTGCGACGCTGCCCTTGTTCCAGTTGACCGGCGGTCTTACTTCCAATAGTTTCTTACCGTATGATATCTTCACTTTCCTGGAAACAATATATGGAAGAGTCACCCCTTTAAAAATCGCTTTTATGAGGGGTATATCTTTTTTCTTCGCCAAACGATAATGAAGGCTCAGGCAAATGGTTTTATTTTCAATAAGTACGCCTTTTAGTCTGCGCAGCCCATTCCTTAACCCCTTATCTATATTGCGCATTATGGATCTGTAGTCCGGGGCAAGTGGATATTTAAATTCGATATTTGGTCCTTCTATTTCTAAACCATGATTGCCCGCATAAATGACATGCTTTAAGCCAATCTTATTTTGTATGTCTTCAAGCGATCTGCCGCTGATAATGGCTACCTTATGCCTAGGATGTGTAGACAATATTTTGAGCAGCCTTTTGGTTTTCTTGGAAATAATTGCGTTGTACGGAGCTCCTACAATAGGGCTTATAGTTCCGTCATAGTCCAGAAAAAGAAATATAAATTTACCTTTTAGTGCCCTTTCTATCTTATTCCATTTGGAATACAAATAATCCATATTTTAAACTTTCTTCAACGCAGTCAATTCCGTTATTATATCGCCTGCCCAACGATAGACATTTCTTTCCTTTATTATTTTGCGCATGTTTTCAATCCTCTTTTTCTTCTCTTTCTCAGGCATTTCTACCGCTAATTTAATCGCATCGGCGAATTCTTCAGTAGAATAAGGGTTGATTTGTATCGCATCGGTAAGTTCGCGTGCAGCACCCGTAAAACGGCTTAAGATTAACACTCCGTTCGAATCTACTTTTGAAGCTACGTATTCTTTTGATACAAGGTTCATGCCGTCATGTAAAGAACTGATTATGCATATATCAGCCAGTGCGTAAAACGGCCGTATTTCATCTGCGGAAAAATGTTTTTCCAGATAAATAATCGGTTTCCACGCACCGTCGGCATGTTTCCAGTTTACTTTTTCCACCAGCTCTTCTATTTCATTCATAAGGTCATGGTAACGTTTAATATGCGTGCGGCTTGGAGCGGCAAGTTGTATGAAAACGAATTTACACTTGTACTGAGGGTTTTTCTCTAAGAACCTATCCACCGCTGATATCCTCTCCATGATGCCCTTGGTATAATCTATCCTATCTACGCCGATTGCTACTATTTTGTCCTTAAGCTCAAACTCTTTGCGGATGACTTCTATCTTTTTCGCATCATCGGCTGATATACCAGCGCCGAAATAACTATCGATACTTATAGGGAATGCTTTTACGAAAGTTTCTTTTCCTGCCCGTACAACGCTGAATTTTTCTGTATCAACGCGTGATTCGAGCAGGCGGTTAGAGGTATCGAGAAAGTTATTGCAGTGGTTCTGCACATGAAAACCTATCAAGTCACAGCCAAGCATGCCTCCCAGAATCTCCTCCTGATAAGGACAGATTGAAAATATTTCCGGGGTTGGCCACGGGATATGCCAAAATAAAGCAACGGTTGCATCGGGCCGCTTTTCTTTTATCATTTTTGGCAACAAAGTAAAATGATAGTCTTGAATAAATACGAACGGTTTTTTGGACGGAAGCTCCTCTAAAACATTATCAGCAAATTTTTGGTTTACCTCCTTGTACATTTGCCAATCAGCTTCTCTGAATAACGGCCTTGTATGAGTAGCATGGCAAAGAGGCCATAACCCCTCATTGGAAAAACCGTAGTAATAACCTTCTTCTTCCGCCTTGTTCAGCCAGATCCGTTTAAGTATA
>JAQUMG010000086.1 GCA_028718265.1 Candidatus Omnitrophota bacterium | reverse complement strand
CGGAGCTTCTTTATATAACCGACAAGATAAAAGCAATAAAAAAGAAAGTGCCTTACAATGATATCGCCGTTCTCGTAAGAAAGCGGAACGACGTGCTGAAAGTCGTCGACGCTTTTCTACGGGCAGGCATACCCTATGCTACCGACGGCAAAGAAGACATAAGCGGAGAAACAAGAGTCCGCCAGATGCTGGATGTGCTTGATTTCGCCCACCTTAAAAATACGTCCGATTATGTCTCCAAAGACAGCCTTTTTTACCGTATAATCACAAGCGATTATTTCGGCACGGACTTTAATGATGTCCTGAAATTCATCTCGTACGTTAATACCAGGAAAAAACTTGAAAAAGACGCGGTAAAGAAAAATCAGATAGCGTTATATACGGAATTTATAGGATTATTCTCCGGAAAAAGCGATAAAGATATTTCGCGTACAGCTGAAAAAATCGGCCTGTCCAGACCGGAACCGCTTGCACAGGCAGCCGCAGTCCTAAAACAACTGTTAGACGGCGCCGAGACAAAGCCGGTCCATACCATACTTATGGAATACATAAAATCGGCCGGCATATACAAACACATACTCGAATCGTATAATAATAACGAAGTACTTAAGATCCGCGAACTCCGCTCACTCTGTTCTTTTATAAATATGATCAAGATAAAGAATGTCAGTGATCCCGCGATAAGGTTATCCGATTTTATCGATGAAATCGAGACCATGAAAAAACACGACCTGCCGCTCGTCGGAAAACTGGTTACAATGACGCAGGATGGCGTGAGAATATTTACCGCGCATGGCTCGAAGGGACTTGAATTTCATACCGTTATAATACCGTTCTGCCTGCAGAAAAAGAACTGGCCGATGCAGCCCCGGCCGAATAAAATCCCGCTACCGGCCCGGATATATAAGATCAAAGGCAGCGCCAAAGACAAAGATGCGGCGCGGGAAATGAGTTTTTATGACGAAACGAGACTGTTTTACGTCGCCTCCTCCCGCGCGAAATCGAACCTGATCTATACGGCCAGTCCCACGGAAAGTGCCGTAAGCAGTCTTTATCTTACCGCAGCCGGGTTAACGGGCGACGAGCCGGAGAGCCGCGTCAAGGAAGAATCCATGCTGGCTGAATCATTAACTCTCAGTGACAATAAAGATCCGTTTATCGGGACAGCAGATGTCTTAAAAGATCTCGTAAGTACTCTTAACCTGAATCCTACCAAATTGAACAACTATATAAAATGCCATAGAAAATTTCTTTATGACAACATGCTTCTTTTACCGGGAAAAAAGACGCTGCCTCTTACTTTCGGCAACTGCGTTCACAAAGCGCTGGAAGACACCTACCGGCAATTTATGAATACCGGAAAATTCCCCGGATTCGGTTTCTTTACGGATTCGTTTAATAATGAATTAATCAATCAGGGAGTTGACGATTCAATAGCGTCGGAATGCAGAAGGTGGTTTCCGCCGCTAAAAGGCTGGTTTGAGAGAACAGCGAAATCTCCGGTCAAACCCGTAGCTCTTGAGGAAAGCCTTGAAATAACACTTTCCGATAATCTTGTTTTTAAGGGTAAATTCGATAAGACAGAGTTTGAAAACGAAAAAGCAGGCCTTGTCCGCGTAATAGACTATAAAACAGGACCGCCGGATGAGCACATAAAGGCCATAGATAATGTCTCGGATCTTGCCAGCCGGGACTGCGATGATTATTTTCGCCAATTGGTAGCTTATAAACTGCTTTTCGACAGGTATAAGAAAAATGCGGGCCGGAGAATCAGTCACGGCACACTTGTTTTTACGGCACAGGTTAAGACGAGTGTCGCGAAATACGGATTGCGCGAAGGCGAATACATAAATAAAACCGTCGAACTTACCGACGGCATGGTTTCGCGCCTCGAAGAAGTTATAAACGACTGCTGGCTGGATATCAGGAATTTAAAATTCGAAAAGCTCGAAAACACGGAAGAAAACAGGAAAAAGACGTGCGATAAATGTGAGTATAACGACATATGCTGGGGAGGGGTAATATGAAAAAAATAGTTATTTTGTTAAGTATAGTGGGCTTATTATTCTTGCAGGGAGTAGCAGGCGCTGAGACAAACAAGTGGACGGAGCTGGTTGCTGAGTCGGGAAGGGTCCTGGCCGATATTCAGGGCATGCCGGATCAGGGTATTCCGGCGGATCTTTTAAAGGAATGCGCGGCAATAGCGGTGTTTCCCTCGACGATATCCGCGGGTTTCGGCATAGGCGGCAAATACGGTCAGGGCATAATCATGGTCCGCGATGAAAATAACGGCAAATGGGCGCCCCCGGCCATTTTTAACGTAGTGGGCGGCAGCATAGGATGGCAGATAGGCGGCCAGGCAACGGATTTCGTTCTGCTTATCATGAACAGGAGAAGCATCGACGGTATTTTACAGGGAAAGTTTAAACTCGGCGCCGATGCCTCGGTTGCGGCAGGTCCGGTAGGAAGAGCCGCAGAGGCGTCTACCGACGTGCAGTTAAAGGGCGGGATATTATCTTATTCAAGAAGCCGCGGCCTTTTTGCCGGAGCCAAACTCGAAGGCGCCGTCATTACCGAACACTGGGACGGAGACGCGGAATTGTACGGCAAGAGCCTGTCGGCCCGCGAGATAATGCTTGAAAATAAGGTAAAGATGCCCGAATCGGCCAACAACATCTTAAAAGTACTCAATAAATATCCTTACAAAAAATAGTGACTGAAGTTTTCAGGATCGAAGATGCTCGACATAAAAAAACACCTTAATCCTTCGCAGTACGAAGCCGTTACGCAGACTGAAGGCCCGGCGTTGGTAATAGCGGGTGCCGGTTCCGGCAAGACGCGCGTTATTGAATACCGCGTCCTTCATCTTGTAGAGAGCGGCGCTGACCCGGCTTCGATATTGCTGCTCTCTTTTACGAGAAAGGCAGCGCGGGAGATGATATCGCGCACCGAAAGGCACGACGAGAGGTGTAAGCATATTGACGGCGGCACCTTCCATTCATTTGCCTACAAAGCCTTAAAGAAATACGCGAAGACGCTGGGATTTACCCATTCATTTTCTATTCTGGACGAGAGCGAGTCGGAAGAAGCTGTCGCAAGATGTGCTGCAAAACTGGGGTTTATCGACAGGGAAAAACGCTTTCCGAGAAAAGACACCTTAAAAAGTATCATAAGCATATCTATCAACAAACACGTGCACATACAGGATGTTATCAAAAGGGAATATCCGCATTTTCTCGAATATGCCGATGATATAGAAGCCCTCAGAAAAGAATATGCCGAATATAAGATAAACAAAAATTGTATGGATTACGACGATCTCCTCGTATATCTCAGGTTGCTGCTGGAGAACCCGGAAATAAGAGCGCGTATTTCCGGAAAATATAAATACATCATGCTTGACGAGTATCAGGACACAAACGCCCTGCAGGGAGACATAACTTACTTATTGGGCAAGGAGCATAATAATGTCATGGTGGTCGGGGACGATGCGCAGGGGATATACGCCTTCCGCGGCGCGACCCACGAAAACATAATGAGCTTTCCGAAAAGATTTCCGCACTGCAGGATAATAAAGCTGGAAGAGAATTATCGCAGCACGCAGACAATACTGGATGTGGCGAATACCGTTCTTGAAAACATGAGAAATAAATATTCAAAATGTCTCGAGTCTATGCGAAAGGATGTAGGCGAAAAGCCGAGACTCTTATTTTTCAAAGATGCCTACGAAGAAGCCGAATGGATAGCGGTCAAAATAAAAGAATTTAACGATGAGGGGATACCGCTGGCGGACCAGGGCGTTCTTTTCCGTTCCGCCTACGTGTCGATACCGCTTCAGGCGGAACTCAGTAAAAGAAACATCCCGTACCAGGTCGTAGGCGGCATGAGATTCTACGAGACGGCGCACGTCAAAGACGTGATGGCGCATCTTAAGGTCATTTCAAACCCCAAAGACGAAATCGCGTGGACCAGGGTGCTGAAACTTATCAGAGGAATCGGCGCCGTTATTTCCGAAAAAATACTAGCAGATATCGTCAAACATTCCTCGTTATCGGATATCGTCGAGAAATCCCTGCGCAATCATACTGCAGGGTATAAATATTCTGCCGGGCTGGTCAGACTGAACAAGGCGCTTAAAGACGCCTGTAAAAGCCGGTTGACGATAGCCGATAAATACGAAATATTTCTTGAATACTACGGTGCAATACTCCATGATAAGTTTGATGACTGGCACCTGAGAGCCAATGACTTAGCGACTCTGAAGCAGATAATAGCGAAATATGATTCGCTGGAGGAGTTTTTGGCAGATTTTGCCATTGAATCTCCGGAAAAAGGCGTTCTGAGGATAGATCCGTCGACAGCGCCGGATGAAAAACCGGTCACGCTTTCTACCATACACTCCGCAAAAGGGCTGGAATGGAACGTTGTCTTTCTTATGGGCGTGATGGACGGTGTTTTGCCCGTGAGTTTCGCATTAGACGATGAAGACGAAATAGAAGAAGAGCACCGGCTCTTTTATGTGGGGATCACGCGGGCGAAGGACAAACTTTTTCTCTCAATGCACCACGAAGGCACCCGCGGCGGCTTATACAGATTCAATAAGATTTCGCAGTTTGTGGATATGTCGAATGTAATGGCGATGTTAGATGTAAGCAACCTTTCGGATATAGAAGAGGAAGATATAGACCTTGATGCGGAGGATATCGGCGGTACCTCGCGCGCCTATGACAAGAGAGTGCTGCTTAAGAAAATAAACGAATTTTATGACGAATGACCGGAGGGCTTCATGAAGAAGCTGGCTTTATTTTTTATTCTTATGTTTTTAACGTTAGATGCACGCGCCGCCGGAAAATCCATATGTGAACAATTCGAGGGTTATCCGGAGATAAAGGTGTTTCTGGGAAATACCTTTAATAAATCGTCCAATCCCGTAGTCGATACCGAAGTTTTCGCTTTTGGGTTTAGAGATGCCCTGGAAGGCCGCAAGGCAATAAAGTTTGTGCCGGTAGTTCTCGCGGCAAGGGCCGATATTATTATCGAAGCCACGATAAAAGATTTTGTATTTGTCAAAGAAGCGGCGCCTCTGCCCCTGGGCGCACTTTCGCTTGCCGCGGACGTAGCCGACCCCAAATGCTCGATCAGGCTGATCGTTGCCTATAAAATAATAGACACAAAAAGCGGAGAGTTATTGGGTAAGTATGATAACTTTGAAACCAATACACGGGAATCCAGAAAAGATATGACGGAAAAAGCGGCTTTTAAGTATGCTGCTAAAGATAACGCGAACAAATTTCTGCTCGCAGTATTTTATAAACCCAGGAACTGATATCGACAGGAAAATATGAATACTAACTCAGACAAAAAATTTATGCGGCTGGCAATCCGGGAAGCGGGAAAAAACCTTAAGACGCCGGACGGCGGCCCGTTTGGCGCATGCGTTGTCAAGGACGGCCGGGTAGTAGGCATCGGCAGAAATACTGTTTTAAAAAATGACGCGACATGCCACGCGGAAATGAATGCCATAAGAGCCGCATCCAAGAGGCTCGGCACTTATGATCTTTCGGGTTCCGTCATCTATTCTACGACGGAACCATGCCCTATGTGCTTCAGTGCCATTCACTGGGCGCGGATAGACGCCGTTATTTACGGAACGACTATAGGTGATGTAAAAAAACTCGGATTTAACGAGTTAAGCATATCCGGCGCCAGAATGAAGGCATTGGGCAAAAGCGGCGTGAAGATAATTCCGAAATGTCTGGTGGGCGAATGTACCAAATTATTGAAAGACTGGGATAAACTGGAATATAAATTACTATATTAAAGGAGGAAGCATGTCTGAAATAAAAATATATTTGAAGGAAGAAGATATTCCGCGAAAATGGTATAACCTCGCGGCGGATCTGCCTCCGATGCAGCCGCCGATAGGGCGTGACGGCAAGCCGATTACGGCCGATATGCTTGCCCCGGTATTCCCGATGAATCTGATAGAGCAGGAAGTCAGCACGAAGCGCTGGATAGACATACCCGAAGAGATCCTCGAGATCCTGTACCGCTGGAGGCCGTCGCCGCTCAGGCGGGCGGTTTATCTTGAGAAACATTTAAAAACGCCGGCGCGTATTTATTATAAAGATGAAAGCGTCAGCCCTGCCGGTAGCCACAAGCCGAATACGGCGGTGGCGCAGGCGTGGTACAACAAACAATTCGGCATAAAGAAACTTACCACAGAAACCGGCGCGGGGCAATGGGGTTCGGCGCTGGCTTTTGCATGCAAACTTCTGGGGCTGGAATGCAAAGTCTACATGGTGAGGATAAGTTTTGACCAGAAGCCGTTCCGCAAAATCATGATGAAACTCTGGGGCGCGAATTGCGTAGCTTCGCCGAGTAATGAAACACAGGCAGGAAGAGATATATTAAAGAAGATGCCGGATACGCCGGGCAGTTTAGGCATAGCCATAAGCGAAGCGATAGAGGAAGCGGTAACCGACAGATCGGGCAATACAAGATATGCACTAGGAAGCGTCCTGAATCACGTTCTTTTGCATCAGACGATAATCGGTCTCGAGGCAAAGAAGCAGTTAAAGTTAGCGGGCGAAAAGAAGGTGGACGTCGTCATCGGATGCGCCGGCGGCGGCAGCAATTTTGCGGGCCTGTCGTTTCCGTTTGTGAATGATAAGATCAACGGCGCTAAAATTACGATTATACCTACGGAACCCACGGCGTGTCCCACGATGACACGCGGGCCGTTTACGTACGATTTTGGAGACGTGGCCCAGATGACGCCGCTTTTGGCAATGTATACACTGGGGCACAAGTTTATTCCCGCCCCGATTCACGCCGGCGGATTAAGATACCACGGCATGGCCCCGCTCGTAAGCCATGCGATAGCGGAAGGCCTTGTAACGCCGCGGGCGTACGATCAGATAAAGTGCTACGAATCCGCGCTGCTCTGGACTGCTACGGAGGGCAGTATTCCGGCTCCTGAAACGAGCCATGCCATAGCGTGTGTCATTGAAGAGGCGATAAAGGCCAAAAAAGAGGGTAAGAAAAAAGTAATTCTCTTTAATTATAGCGGCCACGGCCTTATGGATCTGGCAGGTTATGATAAATATCTATCCGGTAAACTCAGTGAGTACCATCTTCCGAAAGAGGAATTGGCAAAAAGTCTCGAATTAATAAAACATTTGCCTAAAGTAGGGAAGAAATAAAGCTGAGATAGCCATTGTTAGGATTTTAAAAAGATGGATATTTCTGTTGACTTATAGCCTATACATGGTATACTTAGATACCTTATATTTCCTATAGTTAAGGATACTACTATCACCGCATCGGACATAACATAAGGTATTAGAATGGCTAAATGTAGAATTACAGTTAGCTTTTTATTTCTGCTCTTAGTAGCAGTCTTGATAAACCCGGTACATGCCGCCACAATAGAAGTCCATCCGGGCGAAAGTATCCAAAACGCAATAAATCAGGCCGTGTCAGGCGACACGGTCTTTGTATTTTCAGGGACTTACCCGGAAAATATTTCCATGAAAAACGGCATAAATGTTGCCGGAGAGACTTATCGAAGCGTAATACTTAAGGGCCGGGTATTTTTTAAGGATGCCAATTGTACTTTAAAAGATTTTACTGTGCTATTTCCTGAAGGCA
>JAQUMG010000085.1 GCA_028718265.1 Candidatus Omnitrophota bacterium | reverse complement strand
AAATTAGCCGATTTTATTATTGTGGACAAAGATAAAATAGCGGAGGTGACACACTTATATGTAGCCCGGCCGTTTGGCGAAAAGACGTTGATAATCCCGTGGGAAAGGGTAAGGTCGATAGCCCCTCATGAGATTATTGTCGACATAGAGAACGCGGAAAAATACGAAGGCGAGCCAAGCGACGGAACGGTCCTGCTGAAAGACCACATACTTGACAAGAAAGTCGTTGATGTGGAAGACCGGGAAGTAGAGGTGGTCTATGACGTCAAAATGGCGCTGAGAAGCGGTAAATTGTACGTGCTCGACGTGGATCTGAGCAGGTACGGCCTTCTGCGCCGTATCGGGTTCAAATGGCTGGCGGATTTTATCTATAGCCTGGCGGACAAAATCAGGAATCAGACAATTTCCTGGAATTATGTCCAGCCCTTGCCGGACGAGATAAGTGGTTTCAAGGGTGATTTAAAACTGAAGGTCCTGAAAGAAAGACTGGCCGACATGCAGCCCATAGACCTGGCCGACATCCTGGAGGAACTGGATCCGGACCAGCGAGTTGCGATATTTGCCGAACTGGATACGGAACACGCTTCGGATACCCTGGAAGAGCTTAACCCCAGCATCCAGAGAGACCTTATTGCTTCCCTGAAGAAAGACAAAGCCGCTTTGCTTATTAACGAAATGACACCGGGCCAGGCCGCCGATATTCTCTCGGTCCTGCCTTGGTGGGAAGTGAAAGCCATACTGAAACTGCTGAATAAAGATAACGCGACAAAGATTCAGGGTATTTTGGAACAGCAGGAAGAGAAGATAAGCGATTTTGCCATTTCAGACTATTTAAAATTTACGCCGGATAAGACCGTATTACAGGCAAGACGCGGATATCAGCGCGTTGCCAAGGGCAAGGATGTGATAATGTATCTTTACATAACCGACGAGAAGAATACATTATTGGGCGTCATTGACATAAAAGAATTATTGCGGGCGGAGGATGAAGCCTTACTGAAAGATATTATGACCACCGAAATAATAAGCCTGAAGCCGGAGAGTACGCTGAAAGAGGCATCCGTAATGTTTGCGCGGTACGGTTTCAGAGCACTTCCCGTAACGGACGGAAGCGGCAAGATGCTCGGCGTAGTACCCTATCGCGACGTAATGAATTTAAAGCATCTCTTTATATAATTTAAGGAGACCCCCATGTCCGAATTAAGACATAACGTAATTTCAGGCGAATGGGTTGTCATCGCCACCGAAAGAGCGAAGCGGCCGGAAGATTTCGCGAAGGCTGAAAAAGACAAGAGCATAAGACCGGAATACAGCCCGACCTGCCCGTTTTGCCCGCACAATGAAGCGCAGTCTCCCGAAGAGACATTTCGCATAGGCGATGAAAAGAAATGGGATATCAGAGTAATCCCTAATAAATTTCCGGCCCTTTCTCCGAAGGAAATCCTTGCCAGGAAGGATGACGGACTGCTTCACGCGATAACCGGCTATGGTATTCACGAAGTCATAATCGAAAATCCGCGCCACAATGCGATTATTCCGCTTATGACGGATGAAGAAGTGCAGAATATCATACGGGCATATAAAAACCGTTACGTATCCATACGGGATAATGAAGCAATAAGGGCCGTCATACTGTTCAAAAACCACGGCCCGATGGCAGGTACGTCGCTTGAGCATCCCCATTCGCAGGTTGTCGGTACTCCTATAATCCCGCCGCAGATGGAAAACCGCATCATAAGGGCTGCCCGCTATTCTAACGAAACCGGCAAATGCATATTTTGCGAGACACTTGAAGAAGAACTGATGAAAAAAGAAAGAATTATTCTCGAGACGGATAGATTTGTCGCTTTCGCGCCTTACGCTTCTATGGTGCCCTTTCAGACGTGGATATTTCCCAGAAAACATGCGGCTTCTTTCTCGGGAATCAGTGAAGACGAGATGAATGACCTGGCATTTTGTCTTAAGACGGTACTCGGGAAAATTTATTACGGACTCGGCAATCCGGATCTTAATTATGCTATAAACTCGGTGCGGTTCGAAGAAAAGAGCGCAGAGGCCATGCATTGGTACCTGAGCATCATGCCTCGCGTAACCAAGGCGGCCGGATTTGAGATAGGCTCGGGGATATTCATAAACACATCTTTACCGGAACAGGCCGCGGAATTTTTACGGCAGGTGAAAGTGTAAACACCGCCGGAACTTTATAGGGTAAAAGTTGTCTAAATGAATGAAAGCGCAGAGAGGCAAAATACGCGCAATCAGGAAGATTCGGCGCTGATAAAAGCTTTCAGGAACGGCGACAAAAGCGCCTTTGACAAGCTGGTATTGAAATATAAGGACAATGTCTTCAATCTGTGTTACCGTTTTCTGGGGAATTACGAGGAAGCCGATGACTATGCCCAGGAGACGTTTATAAAAGTTTACCGGGGGCTTGCGGGCTTCAGGTTCGAGTCGGCTTTTTCAACGTGGCTTTACAGGGTCACGGTTAATACCTGCAAAAACAGATTGTCGTCCTTGGAATTCCGCCACAGTAAAAAGATGATAGCCATCGATGGCGGGAGAGATAACGAAGACTGCCGGAAAACGAATACTATCGACATAAAAGACGATTCGCCGTCACCCAAAGCCGCGCTTGAAAGAAAAGAGAAAGAAATACTCATACAGCAGACGATAGAGTCACTGCCCCCCGACCAGAGGATGATAATACTTTTGCGCGATATCGAAGGCCTCTCTTATGCGGAGATGGCCGAAATAAGCGGTTACAAAATCGGCACGGTCAAATCCAGACTTGCGAGAGCAAGGCAGGCGCTTGCCGAGAAACTGAGGAGCGCGATTTAAATGAAATGCTCAAAAGCCAAAGAACTTTTATCTGAATATATCGACGGTGCGCTGGATCCCGGCACCAGGACGTTGTTCGAAGAGCATATTGCCGCCTGCCGCGATTGCCGCGAAGAACTGGCATTTTTTAAAACTTGCATGAAAGAGATCGGCTCTATGGAAAAAGTAAAGCCGCCCGCCGATTTTCTCGATAAAGTCCACGACCGGCTGGACAGGACGTCTGAATTCGAAAGAATAATGCAGAAAGTCTTTACACCCGTCAGGACGAAGGTGTCGTTTGAGACCGCGGGTATTTTGGCGGCACTGCTTCTTCTTGTAGTGGTTACTACTACCGTACTTAATATATATTCCTCCCGGAAGGCGGGAGATTACAAAATTGCGAAGGCTTATGTAAAGACGATGGACAGAATAAGTGAGCCGGTAAGCAAGCCTATTGAACTGGTGCTCCTGATACAACGCGAGGTGCCGGAGACGGCGTATGATGCGTCAGAAACGTTTCCTCATGAAGAACAGGAAGAGGCCGGGAATCGTATGGTTTTGGAAAAAATGTCCGTGCCGGAAGCACCTTTGGATTTAAAGGGTACGCTTTTAAAAGTAGAAGACCTGGTAAAACTTGCAGAAGGAAAAGTCATATCTATTGAACGCCGAAAAGATACGGCCGTTCCGCAGTTTATCATCGCGGAGATACCATCCCCGAATTACTCATTGTTTATGAAAAAGTTGGGTACTTTAGGCACAGTATCCCAACCCCAGAGCGGCCAGCCCAAAGAGGAAATGAAAACCAAGGGCCCGATTAGAGTGCAGATAAAACTGGTAACGGCCGAATAATCCCCAGGCAGCCTCCTGATATCCTGAATAACCTCCTGAAAATTTTCAATGATTCCGGGAACTTTTTACCCAGCCTCCTGTCTAATTAGCTGTAAGGAGCATAAACCGGATGAGAAGTTATGGTAGAAAGGTAGTCCCTCGCCTAAACGGCTCGGGATCAATTTTCTACCGAAAATTGAGAGGTGTGAGATGAAACGGATAATATGCTTGTTGATAGGTCTGGCCTTTGTATTCTCCGGCTTGGGAGAGAAGGCATCGTACGCCGAAACGTACGAGATATCCAATTATTTGAAGACGCTGGAGCTGGGCAGCCCATTTGATTATAGGAACCTGACTATAATTCCTATATATGGGCCGGGTGTTAAAAACAGGATAAATTGCGTTACCTTGGATGAGGCAGTGGCGAGGGGCTATCTGACAGTCACGGAGTTAAACGGCGGCAGCGTTCCGGAGGTCAGGATAAGCAACAATTCTGATTATCATATCCTTCTTGTATGCGGAGAGATACTCACCGGTTGCAGGCAGGACAGGCTGGTAGCGAGAGATACCCTGATAGGGCCGAAGTCAAAGGGGATAATTCTGCCCGTCTATTGCTGCGAACACGGCCGCTGGACGGCTAAAAGTTCGACGTTCGCGAGCGAAGAGACACAGGCTGAACCGGTATTGCGAGGTATGCTTTACGAAAAGAGAGAACAGTCGCGTGTCTGGGACAGGATTTCCGAATATTCAAAAAATTTATGCGTAGAGTCACCCACCGGAGCCCTGCAGGATGTATATAATAATAAAGAAGCCAAGAGCAAGATGGACGTTTATGTAGAAAAGTTATCCAATATACCGAGGCTGGACAGAGACGCCGTCGGCGTCGTAGTGGGTGTAAACGGCAGGATAATCGGCGTAGACATATTTTCAGCGCCTGATGTTTTCGCTCATCTTTGGCCGAAACTTCTCAAATCATACGCTGCGCTGGCCATCGCGGAGGAATATTCGCGCGATACATTGACGCAGAATGATGCGCGCAGGTTGTTCGGTGAAATCTACAGGGCCGATTTTTCCCGCCAGCCGGGACTGGATCTCGGAACCGAATTTCAGGCATACGTATCGCAGATGATATGCAACGGCCTTGTCTATCGCGATAATGTTGTTCACTTCGGAGCTTTTCCGAAAGGCGACGGATTCAGAGATAACCCGGGCCGCGGCGGAAGGGTTCCTATCATCGATCCCATCGAATAAAGCCGGATTGATACGTTCTTAAAAGGGGCAGGATTCCTGCCCCTTTTAGTTGTCATTTGGCCTGTCATTTGTTATAATGAAATCATACCAAAGCTTCGTTCCGGCCAAAAGGAACAAAAAATAGGAGGTGGGACATGGCAGAAGAAAAACTTATCGGCAGGATAACGCATTATTTCGGAAAAGTAGAAGTCGGGGTTGTAGAGCTTTCAGACGTATTAAAAGTGGGCGATACAATTCATGTCAAGGGGAAGAGCGCTGATTTTACGCAGCCCGTATCCTCTATGCGGATTGAAACAACGGTAGTCAATGAAGCAAAAGCAGGGGACCACGTGGGCATAAAAGTCCTGCAGAAGGTCCGCGAGAACGATTCCGTTTTTAAAGTTTAAAAAGGTAAAATAAACATGAAGACGATGATATATTATTTTTCCGCTACGGGGAATTCGCTTGTAGTAGCGCGGGATTTGGCACAAGAGCTGGGCGGAGCGGAGATTGTATCTATACCGAAAGCCATGAAAAGCGGCGCGGAGGTATCATCGGATATAGTAGGGATAGTTTTCCCGGCGTATATGTTCGGCCTTCCGCTTATCATTACCAGCTTCCTTAAGATGCTTAAAGTAAAAAAAGGAGCGTATGTTTTTGCCGTTGTTACATTCGGCGGCATTCCCGGACGTCCGTTTATGCTGGCAAAAAAAATATTAGCCGACCGCGGCATAACACTTGCCTCCGGATTCGGCGTTCTTATGCCGGGGAACTACGTGCCTCTTTACGGCGCCATACCCCAGGAACAGCAGACATCGATGTTCGACGGGGAGAATAAGCGCGTTAAGGAAATAGCCGATGCGGTACGGGCACAAAAAACAGGAATATTTGAAGAGAAAGCCATTGTGCTTGGTACGCTGTTTCATGTATTGCTATACAAGGGCGGGTCGTCGCAGATTCCTCAGTCCGACAAGAATTTCTGGGTTACTGATGACTGCACCAGTTGCGGCCTTTGCGCAAAGGTGTGCCCCGTCAATAATATAACAATGAATAACGGCAGGCCCGAGTGGCAGCACCACTGCGAACATTGCATGGCGTGCCTTCAGTGGTGCCCGGTAGAAGCCATTCAATATAAAAAGAACACTGTCGGCCGCAAGAGATATCACCATCCCGCCGTAAAATCGGGTGATATAGAGGCAGGTCAGCCGCAGCGCTGAAAAGGAGGGAGAATGATAGAAAATCTCAAACCTATCCTGGAAAAACATCCTTTTTTTAAAGGCCTGGACCGGGAATTCCTTGAATTTATTGTGGGCTGTGCGTCTAACGTCAGGTTTAAAAAAGGAGATACCATTCTTCGGGAAGGGCAGCCTGCAGATAAATTTTATCTTGTGCGCGAAGGCAAGGTAGATATCAATATCAACACAGCGCAGCATAATTCGATTACGATACAGACTATTAACGAAGGCGAAATACTCGGATGGTCGTGGCTTATTCCGCCGCACCGCTACAGATTTGACGCAAAGGCGGCGGAGGATACCCGCGCTATTGCGCTGGATGGAAAATGCCTGAGAAATAAATGCGAGGAGAATCATGAATTGGGATATGAGCTGCTTAAAAGGCTTGCCGGCGTTTTTACCCAGCGCTTAGAGGAGACCAGAAAACAGCTTATAAACATTTATGACGTACGTACGTGATTGATAAAATCGCGCAGGGAATAAAATGAGGAAAATAGTCATAACATCGCTTTTGATTCTGCTTGTCCCGGCGGTATGCTGCGCCGAGTACATGAAATTGACCTCCGGCCAAAAAGAAAAATGGACAAAACCGCGGGCGATAGCCGAGGTTGAAAAAGCAGCCAGGAATAATACCGCAGTCGATTATTTAGGCAGGATGTCCGAAGACAAACTGAAATATATAAAAGAGTACGGTTGTCCGGATGTAATAGGGCGATATAATGCGAGATTTGAAGAGACGGGTGAAAAGATAGAAGAATGGCTGTATTATGCGCCCGCAAAATATGTATATTTTCACGAAAAAAGCGGAGAGATCTGGAAGGAAGAACCGCTTACGGAATTGGATAAAGTTTCCGCCGCCGGAAAGGTGGAAACAGGCATGAATGAAATGCAGGTAATGCGGGCAAAGGGGGCACCCTCTCATATAGAGAGGGAGCAGAATGCATACGGAGCAGAAGAGAAGTGGGTTTACGGATCCATGTATATATGGCTTAAGGGCGGCAAGGTAGTTCATTGTCAGAAATGACCGGAAAAATATAAAAGAAGAACATGGGAGATGAACTATGTGGATAATTATCATAATTACAGTTCCGGCGGTGATTTTTATCGTTATGTTCAACCGGCTCATCCAGTACAAGATGCTTATGCAGGAAGCGTGGAGCGGCATCGACGTTCAACTGAAAAGGCGGTATGATCTTATACCTAATATTGTGGAGGCGGTCAAGGGGTACGCCGGACACGAGCGCAAGGTTTTGGAGGAAGTGACTAGTATACGCAGTACTCTTCTGGATTCCGCAAATGCCGGGGAGAAGCGTAATCTGGAGAATAAACTCTCCGTCGGGTTAAAGTCGATTTTAGCTCTTGCGGAAGCTTACCCCGATCTTAAGGCAAATCAGAATTTCCTTGCTCTTCAGCAAAGCCTTGTTGAAGTAGAAGACCAGCTCCAGATGGCAAGAAGATATTATAACGGCACGGCGCGCAATTATAATACAATGACAGGAATGTTTCCCGGCAATATAGTAGCCAAACTATTTAACTTCAATCAGGCGGATTTCTTTGAGATAGAATATGCTACAGAGCGCAAGGCTCCGGATGTGGCATTCGGAAAATGAACCCTTATCCATACGAAAGACA
>JAQUMG010000084.1 GCA_028718265.1 Candidatus Omnitrophota bacterium | reverse complement strand
CCGATCTTAAACGATTAATTGCGGCTCTTCTGATAGCGACAGCCGTTTTTGTAATCAGGGGCGCGTTTCCACATGCGGCTTTGCAGGAAGGGCACAATATATTTTTCACGAAAGGCAGCGGCGAAACATTGGAGAAGGAACTGCCTTCGGAAGTATATGGTTTTATGAAACAGCAGTTCTTAAGACGTTATCCACTAGATAAGAGAGCCGGCTTCAAAAATAACGCCGGATGTTGGGGGAGCCCGGTTCCTCAATCTCTTTTTACTTTTTCAGCAGATTCGGTCTTCTCAAATCCGAAATACAGCCGAATAGTTGATGATATAAATTTTAGCAATCTCACAGAGTTCAGGGGCGGTTTTGCGAATAGTTCAGACTATAATTGGTACGGAGCATCCGACATAAAGAGAGAGAGCATGCCGTTTTTTGTTATGTATGAATTATCGCCCGCTTCCGTTAATAGTTCGTTATGTTGGACGGGCTTTTGTTTATGGGAAGATCTCAATGGCCATTATCAGCTGATATATAATCAGACCGCAGGTTGCAGAAAGATAACAAGATCCGATATAGGTAAGAAAGTTTTTGGTGTTGCTATAAACAGCAGGGAACAATCCGGATTTTGGAGCAGGTTTAAAGGATTTAAAGCTAAGATTAAATCATTTTTCTCAAACAAGAAGACCGATTATGTGCGGGAAGAGAACGTGGAGTCGTCTCTTTCCATGCATCTGATCTTATCCCCGGTACTTAGATTTTCAGCAGTCCTGAAAAAGGTCGTGGAGATCCTGGCGGTATTTCTCATACTTAATCTTATGGTCAGGATAGACCGAAGACGCTTTCTTCTCGCCTCTCTTATAATCGCCATTGCCGCAATCATAGTTTGTCTCTATTGCCCGCACTTATTCGGACAGTATTACATCCATGAGGGCGGTGAGGATGGTATGACTCATGAAACCCTGGGCAGGGGAATATTAATCAATGTTCTTTCCGGAAATTTTATGGAAGCCTTACGCGCAGGCGAGGACGTTTTTTGGAATACGCCCGGATTTCGGTATTTTCGCGCATTGGAGAAATTATTTTTTGGAGATACTAATTTTGGAAATCTGGCTGTTACGCTGATATTGCCTTATGTTCTTTTTGGATTTTTGGCAAATTTTATATCGAAAAAATGGGCATTTTGGGCAACTATGGTCTTTATCTTAGGGATATTCCCGGGTTCCCACCCACTGCATAATAATGGCTTTGCTACTTATTATGGTTACGTCATGGTAACGAGGGGAGGGTGGCCCGATGTTGTAGCGTATACGGCTTTTCTCGGAGCGCTCACCCTTTTATTGAGATATGCGAAGACGCAAAACGGCGCGTATTTCTGGTATGGATTTCTGGCGCATTTTTTACTTTTTGTAACGGTATTCATGCGTCCTCAGTTCGCGATAACCGTTTTGATCGTAGTAGTATATTTCGCCGGCAAATTGATGGTAAATAGACGTTTTAAAGAGATCTTTTTGTCATGGCTGGGGTTTACGCCTATCTTTTTTCCTCTCTGGCATAACTATTTCTTTGGTCGCAAGCTCTATCTTTTTACAGGATCAGTTCAGATGGCTGTTACCATGCCGCCGTCAGTTTATATCGATGCCTGTAAAGAATTGTTGGCGTCCGGTTTTTCCGGGCAGAATGTGACAAATGTTATTTTACATCTCAGGTGCATGGTACGCTCATGGTATCAATTGATATTATTAGGAGTTGTTTTTTATGCGGCTTTTCTTAAAAGAAGAGTGCCTTCCGACATGAGAATGGTAGCTATAGTATGTCTGAGTATGCATTTTGTCAATCTATTCATTTTTGCGACATATTTCAGATATGTTCTCTTAACCTGGACATTGAGTGCAATAGTCGCGATATTTCTGGTCTGGTTATGGGTGAACAAGCGGAAGGGTAGCGTAGAAAATTAATGTTGATTGATTTTTCTGCCAGATTTGCTACAATGATGTTCAATGATTGAACAAGCTCAGTATGGGGTAGAGATATGAGAAAAGCCGTTGTTACCGGAGGCGCGGGGTTTATCGGCAGCCACCTGACGGAATTATTATTGAATAACGGGTATAGAGTTTTGGTTATTGATAATTTTTCAACCGGTCGCAGGGAGAATCTTCAGCATTTAAGAAACAACTCTTCTCTGAGTATTATGGAAGCGGATGTAAATGATATTAAAGAGATCAAACCGTTTTTTAAAGACGTCGATTTTGTATTTCATCTGGCGGCCCTGGCAGATATAGTACCTTCAATAGTCAATCCTCTTGGTTATCATAAGTCTAATGTCGATGGTACCATAAGCGTTCTGGAGATTATTCGCGAAGTATGCCCCGGTATAAAGAAGTTTGTTTATACGGCGTCTTCCTCGTGTTACGGCTCTCCCGACAAATACCCTACTTTGGAAACTGCTGAAATAAGGCCGCAATATCCATATGCGCTTACTAAGTATTTGGGAGAATTGATTACACTGCATTGGGGCAGGATCTATAAACTGCCGGTGGCCTCTTTAAGATTGTTCAATGTTTACGGCCCGAGATCACGGACGTCCGGGACTTATGGAGCGGTTTTCGGAGTCTTCCTGGCGCAGAAATTGGCGTCTAAGCCTTTTACTGTAGTAGGTGACGGAAAGCAGACCAGGGATTTTACTTTTGTAAGCGATGCGGCGGAAGCGTTCATGGCCGCGGCAGAATCTGATTGCAAGGATGAGATATTTAATGTCGGAAGCGGAGATACATACAGCGTAAACCGGCTGGTAGAACTTTTAAAAGGTCCCGTTATTCATATCTCCAAAAGGCCCGGTGAGCCGGATTGCACCTGGGCGGATATCGGCAAGATCAGGTCGATGCTCGGTTGGCGGCCAAAGGTATCTTTTGAAGAGGGCGTTAATAAGATGATCGAACGCATAGATTATTGGAAACGCGCGCCTGTCTGGACCCCTCAAACGATCGAGAAGGCTACAGGCGACTGGTTTAAATATTTAACAAAGGGATAGCGATGGATTCCAAGGCTGCAAATAAAGTAAAGCCAATAAATACTTTGGCCGGGATTTTAGAGAATTTCAGAAAAAAAGGCAAGAGCATAGTACAGTGCCACGGCGTGTTTGATCTTATTCATCTTGGGCACATACGCCACTTCAATCTGGCCAAAAAAGAGGGTGATATATTGGTGGTCACCCTGACTAAAGATAAATACGTTAAAAGAGGGCCGGGCCGGCCCGTATTTAATGAGAATTTGAGGGCGGAGGCGCTTGCATCTCTTACTGTTACAGATTACGTCTCCATTGTCGATTCCCCGACAGCTGTAGAAGCTATCAAGCTGTTAAAACCTGATGTGTATGCGAAGGGATCCGATTATAGGCAAAAAGAAAAGGATGTGACAGGCAAAATTTACGATGAAGAAGATGCGGTAAGGTCTGTAGGCGGGAGGATCACTTTTACCGATGACATTACCTTTAGCTCATCCAGTTTGATAAATGACTATCTGGAAGTCTTTCCTCCGAGGACGGTCAAATATCTGAAAGCGATTTCAAAGAGGTATTCTATAGGCCTTATCACGGAGAAACTTAATTCATTAAAGAAACTGAATGCGCTGGTAATAGGTGATGCCATAATTGACCAGTATCATTACTGCGTCCCGATGGCAAAGTCCTCCAAGGAATATCTTATTGCCAACAAGTATATTTCGGAAGAATCCTTTGCCGGAGGAAGTTTTGCGACAGCGAACAATGTGAGCAGTATTTGCGGGAAAGTGGACCTGATTACCCTCTTGGGGAAGAAGAGTAGTTTTGAGGATTTTGTCAGGGGCCGCTTAAATCCAAATGTTAATCCAAAATTTTTCTATGAGCCGGACGGGGGGACTATTGTAAAAAGGAGATTTGTAACAGAGGGCCTGAATAGAAAAGTTTTCGAAATTTGCTATATTAAAGATAATGATATCCCCAAAGAGGAAGAAACAAAGATAATACGGCATCTTGAAAAGACAATAAAAAAATATGATATTGTTATTGTTTCTGATTTCGGGCATGGCCTGCTGACAAAAAACATTATCGACCTTATCTGTGCAAAGTCAAAATACCTTGCCCTGAACGTGCAGACGAATAGCGCTAATATCGGATTTAACCTTGTAACTAAATACCCGCGCGCGAATTGTGTGTGCATTGATGAAATGGAGCTTCGTTATGCGACGCATGACAGATTTAGTGATCTACGCAAACACGAGAAGAAGATATACAAACAGCTTAAATGCGAGCATATCATCGCTACGCGCGGCCCTTCCGGCTCATTATGCTATTCAAAGTCCGGCGGTTTTCATGAAACACCGGCATTTTCATACAAGGTTGTTGACGCTATCGGCGCCGGAGACGCCTTTTTCGCTTTCGTGTCGCCGTGCTTTGCGGCAGGATTGCCCCAGGACATGACCTCTTTCATAGGAAACGCCGTAGGTTCTTTGGCGGTTCAGATAGTATGCAACAGGGGACCGGTCAATTTTTCGGATCTGATCAAATTTATTACGAGGTTATTAAAATGAGGAAAGAGATCAAAAGAAACCGCCAGGCGCTAAAAAAATTACTCGATGATGTTGCGGCTACAGATATTAACGGTGCCGTTTTCCCGTTAGATAAAGCCCTTGAAGATGTTGTGCGTATGATAATCAAACAGGGTGGATCGGGTAAAAAACTTTTGTTTATCGGCAATGGCGGAAGCGCGTCAATAGCGAGCCATATGGCCGCAGATTTTTGCAAAAACGCGGGCCTGCCGGCTCTTGCTTTTAATGATAGCTCTCTCTTGACCTGCGTCAGTAACGATTTAGGATATGAGCATGTGTTCGGAAAGCCGGTAGGGCTCTTTGCGGAAAAGGGGGATATCCTGTTCGCTATCAGCAGCTCCGGCAAATCGGATAATATTTTACGCGGCGTAAAGGCTGCAAGAAACAAGGGCGGTACCGTAGTTACTCTGTCAGGTTTTGATAAGAATAACCCGCTCAGAAAGTTAGGCGATATCAATTTTTATGTTCCGTGCGCTGAATACGGACATGTTGAAATAGCGCATCTTTCTTTGTGCCACTGCCTGGTCGACGTTATTCTAAATGGCCGGCTGAAATCGCCCCGGGAGGTTAAAGCTCGTGAATAGATTGAAAACAGTATTGGTAACAGGCGGCGCGGGTTATGTTGGAGCGGTTTTGGTACCCAAATTATTGGGCAAAGGATACAATGTGAAGGTCCTCGACCTGTATATTTACGGAGATGATATACTCGATTCCGTTAAAGACGATCCCCGCCTGGAACAGATCAAAGGCGATATTCGCGATAAAGAACTGCTTAAAAAAAGCCTGAAGGGCTGCGATGCGGTTATTCATCTTGCCTGTATTTCGAACGATCCGACGTTTGAACTTGACCCGGCATTGAGCCGTTCTATAAATTATGACGCATTCGAACCCCTGGCAAAGATCAGTAAAAATAACGGCGTCAAAAGATTTATTTACGCTTCCACCTGCAGCGTTTACGGTGTTAGCGACGCGGAGAACGTTACCGAAGATCATCCGCTGGTGCCCATCACCGATTATAATAAATATAAAGGCCTTTGCGAACCGGTCCTTCTGAAATATCAATCGCCGGAATTTACTACGGTCATAATCCGTCCCGCGACAATCTGCGGTTATTCTCCGCGTCAAAGGTTCGACCTGACGGTAAATATACTTACCAATCATGCCTTTAATTTAAACCGGGTTAGGGTATTTGGCGGTGCTCAGACGCGCCCCAATATACACATCGAAGATATTACAGACCTGTATCTGATGCTTCTTGAATTACCCGACGAAAAAATAAAAGGCAGGACCTATAACGCCGGGTATCAAAACCGCTCGGTCAGCGATATAGCGAATATTGTAAAAGAAGTCATGGCAAAGGAATTTCCGGATAGGCCGAAGATAGAAATTGCGACGCTGCCTTCGGATGATCCGCGCTCCTATCGTATTTCATCCGAAAAGATCAATAGAGAACTTAACTTTGTGCCGCGACGCACGATTGAAGATGCAGTAAGGGACCTGATAGCGGCATTCCGTGCCAATAAATTTCACGATCCCATGAACGATATACATTATTATAATATCAAAACGATGCAGTCAATAAAACTAAGATAAGCCGGTGCCTGACATGGAAATAGACCTGATAAAAAAGGCCAAAGAGATAAGAAGGAGTGTTTTGAAGACGATATGCTCCGGCGGCGGCGGGCATATTCCCGCGTCGCTTTCAATAGTGGAGATACTCACGGTACTTTATAACGGCGTTTTAAAAGTCGATCCCAAAGATCCCAAAGATCCCGGAAGAGACAGGTTTATACTTAGTAAGGGGCATGCGGGTGTAAGCTTATACGCGGTCCTTGCGGATAAAGGTTTTTTTGATAAAAAACATCTCGATACTTTCGGCAGGCGCGGCAGCAGTCTGGGCGGGCATCCGGATATGCATAAAGTGCCGGGCGTAGAGGCCTCTACTGGGGCACTGGGACACGGCTTTCCCTTTGGCGTCGGCGTCGCTTTGGCCGGGAAAATGGATAAAAAAGATTACCGGGTCTTTGTCTTGTTAGGAGACGGAGAGTGCCAGGAAGGTTCCATATGGGAAGCGGCCTTGTTTGCTCCTCAGCACAGATTGGATAATATGACAGTTATTATTGATTACAATAGGCTACAGGCAATGGATAGGTTGGATAAAATAGTTTCGCTTGATCCATTGTCCGATAAATGGAAGGCGTTCGGGTGGGCCGTGAGAGAGGTAGACGGGCACGACATCTTGAAATTACAGAATATCTTTAAGTCAGTCCCGTTTGAGGCTGGAAAAGCTAATTTGATAATAGCTCATACCATTAAAGGTAAAGGTGTTTCATTTATGGAAAATGTCCCCATCTGGCATTTTCGTTTACCTAATGATGGAGAGAAAAGAATAGCCTGTGCCGAGCTTGGTTTGGAAGAATTTTAAGGGAAAGAGCCGATGAGAAACGCATATATAGCGGCATTACATGATCTGGCGCGTGATAATAAAAAGGTACTTGCCCTTGTGGCTGATAACGGCGCCATTGTGTATGACAAATACCTTAAGGATTATCCGGACAGGTTTTTTAACTTTGGTATTTCCGAGGCCAATATGGTCAGCGTTGCGGCAGGACTGGCCTCATGCGGCAAAATACCGTTTGCTTATACCATCTCCTGTTTTATCACTATGCGGGCCTTTGAACAGATAAGAAACGATGTCTGTTTGCAAAAGATGAATGTTAAATTGGTAGGTATTGGGTCCGGTTTTGTATACAGTAACCTGGGCCCAACCCACCATGCTACGGAGGATATAGCGGTAATGCGAACATTGCCTGGCATGACCATCTTTTCTCCGGCAGATCCGCTCGAGGCCAAAAAAGCCACTATAGCGGCAGCGCGAATCGATGGCCCTGTTTATTTACGCTTGTCAACGGGAGGGACGCCGCACATTTATAAAGAAGATTATGAGTTCAATGTAGGACAGGGAGTGACATTGAAAGAGGGCGGGGAGATTGCCATAATCTCAACAGGTGGAATATTGCACGATGTGCTTAAAGCCGCGGATGAATTGCGCCGAAAAGGCGTATTTGCAAGGGTGATAAATATTCACTCCATCAAACCCGTAGATAAGGATATCATTCTAAAGGCGGCGCGTGAAATAGGCGCCGTGCTTACGGTCGAAGAACACTCTATTATAGGGGGGCTCGGCAGCGCGGTTGCTGAGGTCATATCGGAAA
>JAQUMG010000083.1 GCA_028718265.1 Candidatus Omnitrophota bacterium | reverse complement strand
GCATGTTGTATGAAAAACGGTTAATCCGCTTAATACGGCAGTCACAAATGCGACTAATAAAATAATGCCGGCGTATCTTAACTGAAAACCTCTCGCCAAAAAATAACGCGTCCTTATAATGCGTTTTTCCATTAAATTATCTCCTTAATTCCCTGGTCATATACAAATCTCGTTTTATAAGTAAGGTTAGCGGCGCATTGGTACTGTATAATAATCTATTAAATTCCCCTCTGGGCATATAACGCGTCGAAACCGAATTTATCTCAAGAACCCAGTCGCCGGGGGCCACTAACCCCCGCTCCGCTTCTTTGAGCCCCGAAATCCCGTTTATGAAATAGCCCTGCTCTTTAATGCCTATGTCCCACTTCAGACTTTTCGGATCCGCAAAGGCGACTTTTCTCTCGATGCTCAACTTTATCATAGAAAACTCCGGACCCGATAATTTATTTATTAGGCTCGCATAACTCATATATTTAACGTTATCATTCCATACGGAGCTGACAACGTCCTTCTTCATCACGCCATAGTCAGCGGACGCGGAACCCGGAATTACTTCTTCGACATAACATGTATTATTCTCTTCATCCTTTTTCAGTTTTAATCCGAGGAAATCCCGTAAATTCTTTTCATATGCTCCCCCTATGTTTTCAGGGGTTTTAGCAGTAGTTTTATCAAGCGCTATCATCAAATCAACTTCTTCCTTTGCTTTTTCAGCTCCCGAGCCCAGCAGTTTTCTGACCGCGGATATTTCGCCGTCGCGTGCCGCAACCGACCCGGGATTCAGCTTTAACACAGCCTGGTAGTAATAAATCGCGCTCTTATATTTGCCGCGAGCCATCGCCTCATCCCCAAGCTTCATAAGGCGTACCTCTTCGTCTTCATACTGAATAGACTTAATGTCTTTGCGTAAAAGGGTCTTTTCGCCTTCAAACGTGCTCACAACAATGCGGTCGACATATTCGTCGACTATGAGCCCTTTGATTTCATTCCCGCTTACCGGCGTAATAGTATCTGCGAAGATATTATGATGGGTAAATATTATAAGGAGGACAAGAGATGCGGTAAAAATAAAATATTTCAGAAAGGATATTTTCATATTTTCAGTCGATTGATAAAAAGCGTTATTTCCCCTTGTTCATAAGCTTCCAGGGATTGCGTTTTATATCTTCCGTGAATTCCTTCATATTCTGCGTGGTTACTTCCAGATTATCAAAAATATTACCGATTTTCTGCTTATTATCGGTAACTACCAAATTGGTGTTCTTCGCCAGCTCCTGAATACTGCTTAATGTCTCGTCCAGATTTTTGGCAATTACCTCTCCTTTTTTCGCCAGAGAATCGAACTGAAGAGGGTCTTCTCCGAGAATTGTCCCGCCCGCTGCAAGATAAGGAGCATCTTCGGATCCGGCGGTGACTTCTATATATTTTTCGCCCATCAGGCCCAACGCAGTAATAATTGCCTTTGAATCCGTTTTTAACTTAGCGTTATTGTCGAGCCATAAAGACACTATAACATCCGTTATGCCTTTTTCATATGAAAGTTTTATGTCCTCTACCTTGCCGATCTCAACACCCGCTAAGCGCACAGGGGCATTTCTCTGTACACCGGCTACAATGCTGAATGTTGCTTTGATGGTATAGCCCTCTCTTTTAAAATCAAGGCTTCCCGTCTTATATAGAAGTCCCAGCAGAACCGCAATAGAGACGACCACTAATATGCCTACTTTCATCTCGTTAGATATGTTTCTTTTAGCCATTTCATTCCCCTCGTTTTTATTATTTGGTAAGTTCTTCCAGATAATTGTCTTTATCCATAAATAAATTTATCGGCCCTTCTGTATCGCCGTTTATAAATTGTTTAACTATCGGGTTTGTGGTATTTTTTATTGCATCCTTCAGGCCGACTTCAACCACCTTACCCTCATGAAGCATCGCAATTCTATCCGCTATCCTGAACACGCTCTTCATATCGTGCGTGACTACCACGCTTGTTATTGAAAGTTTCTTGCTGAGATCCAAAATAAGTTTATCTATGACACCGGCCATAATCGGATCAAGCCCTGTCGTAGGCTCATCATAAAAAACTATTTCAGGATCCATCACTATCGCCCTGGCAAGGCCTACTCTTTTTTTCATCCCTCCGGAAAGTTGCGCCGGCATAAGGTCTTCAAAACCCCTGAGGCCCACCAGTTCCAATTTCATCTTAACCATGATACTTATGATCTGGTCATCAAGCTTTGTGTTTTCCCTTAACGGCATAGCTACGTTTTCTTTAACGCTCAATGAGTCAAAAAGCGCGCCTGACTGGAACAACATGCCGAATTTCTTTTTCACGGCATCCAGCTCTTCTTCGCCCAGATTGGCAATGTTTTTTCCCATAACATGAACGCTCCCCTTGTCGGGCTTTATCGCACCTATCATATGGCGCAGAAGCGTGCTTTTACCGCATCCGGAACCGCCCATTATAACCATAGTTTCGCCTCTATAGACTTCCAGGCTGGAGCCGGAGAGAATCTGCCTTTGGCCGAATTTTTTGTATATATCTTTTATATCTATAACTACGTCTTTATTATCCATTTTGTGATCCACCCTGAATCTCTGCCCTGACTACCGGCTCTATACGTTAGTAAAAAAGAAAACAGCTGTCAGGACGCAATCAGCTAATATGATAAGTATAAAACTTGTCACTATGCTGGTTGTCGTCGATTTGCCTACGCCTTCTGCGCCTCCGGTTGTATTAAGGCCGTAATGGCATCCTATGAGCGCGATTATAGCTCCGAAGACAAAACTTTTGGCCACGCCCGTCATCACATCCTTGGCCGTAAGAAACCTGAATGTCGTATCTATGTACAATCCCGGATTTATATGCAGATTAAATACTCCTATGAGGTAGCCCCCGAATATGCCGATGGCATCGGCAAGTATGGTAAGGCAGGGAAGCATTATGACCAGCGCCAGAAAACGCGGCACAACAAGAAATCTGACAGGATTTAACGCCATACATTCGAGCGCTTCAACCTGTTCGGTCACCTTCATGGTCCCAAGTTCCGCGCTCATTGCGGCACCGACTCTGCCCGCTATAACCAGGCCCGTTAAAACAGGGCCTAATTCGCGCGTTATAGAAACGGCTACGAGTCCGGCTACGTATATTACGGCGCCGAGTGACTCCAACTGCGGGGCTGTCTGCATAGCTATTACAATACCGGTAAATAATGCCACGAAAAATACTATAAGCAGTGAACGCACACCGACAAAAAGCATCTGCTCAAATATGCTCTGCCGCTTTGCTGCCTTATGCCTAAACGGGCCTATAAAAAGCCAGTAAAGCGTATCAACAAAAAGGGCCAGCACGCTTACGATCTGCTGGCTTGTCTTCATAACACCGCTGCCTATTTTTTCAAAAAAATTCCCCATAAGAAATTATCCTTTTAGAAATTTTTTAACGCCTCGTCCTGCGAATCCGCTATGTCAAAAAGCTTCTCGAGTTTAGTTATCTCAAAAAGACTCCTTACTTTATTCGATAAATTGGAAAGCCTCAGCTTGCCGCCGTAAACTTTGAGATTCTTAAGGATCTCAACGATAGTAGCCAGGCCGGAACTGTCGACATATTCAACTTTCTGGAGATTTATCAGCACCTTGCCGCTCTTATCTTTTAGTACTTTGTCGAATGACTTTTTAACCTGAGGAGAAGTATTTATGTCTATATCCCCCTCTACTATACAAATTCTTACGCCGTTTTTATCCTCAAACCTGATCTGCATTATAGCCTCCTAAAATAACGTAGCAATTAAAAAGATTTCGTAATTTTGACTATGTTACCTTTTTCGTTATATACGACCTTATCCATTAATTTATGCATCAGAAAAACCCCTCGGCCGCCTTCGTGCAAAAGGTTATCTCCTTCGCTGGGGTCAGGAATATTTTTTAAATGAAAGCCTTCGCCCTTATCTTCTATTTCCACCGTAATTTTTTTACTGTCAACGATATATCTGATTACGACGGGCAGCTCTTTATTGTAATGATTTCCGTGCTCTATGGCGTTTCTAACGGCCTCTTCGACCGCGAGCCTCACATCGAACTGAACGGATTTATCTACGCCATAACGCTTTAGATGTTCCAAAAGTTCGTAGCTTACTTTTTTAATATACCCTACATCGCTGGGAATTTCAATTCTTTTGTCAATTTTTGCCGTCTGATTCATCGGGTTGGCTGCTTTCGTCAAAAACTCCTATTTTTCTGAATTTATCATATCTGGCTTCCAGAAGATCTTTAATAGACAGCTTTTCCATATCTCCGATATATTTAATTATTTTTTTCTTTATATTAGATGCTGCGCCTGCTGCATCTCTGTGCGCGCCGCCGAGCGGCTCCTTTATGATATCGTCTATCAGGCCCATCTCGTATAAGTCGCGGGCTGTCAGCTTCAGGACTTCCGCAGCATCAGGCGCTTTGGCCCTGTCTTTCCACAATATCGCCGCGCAACCTTCCGGCGAGATCACGGAATAATAGGCATTTTCCAGCACGCAAATCCTGTCGCCCACACCTATGCCAAGCGCTCCGCCCGAACCGCCTTCTCCTATCACTATTATAACTACAGGCACTCCTATCACGGCCATTTCCATTAAATTATATGCTATGGCGCCCGCCTGGCCTCTTTCTTCGGCGCCTATCCCGGGATATGCCCCGGGCGTATCAATGAAACAGACGATCGGTATTTTAAACTTTTCGGCCAGTTTCATTACTCTTATCGCTTTTCTATAACCTTCGGGATGAGCGCTGCCGAAGTTCCTTTCCAGATTTTCCTTGGTATCTCTTCCTTTCTGGTGGCCCACAACGCATATTTTATTACCGTCTATCTTTGCAAATCCCGTAATTATGGCTCTGTCGTCGCCAAAACTTCTATCCCCGTGCAATTCTATGAAATCCGTCATCATCATGCCGATATAATCCAGCGTGTAGGGTCTTTTAGGATGGCGGGCTATTTGGACACGCTGCCATGGAGTGAGGTTTTCGAATATCTCTTTTTTGACCTTTTCAAGCTTATCTTCAAGCTTTTTTATCTCATCGGAGAGATCCATCTTCTCGCCGGAAGAAAATTTCTTAAGCTCCTCTATCTTTCTTTCCAGCTCGACAACAGGTTTTTCGAAATCCAGTCCGGTTCCGTTCATATTCACCTAATCTATTATCGTTACTTCCGTGCCCGCAGGCACTATCGTATAGAGCTCTTCTACGTCTTTATTTTTCATCCTCACGCAGCCCGCCGTGACCTGTTGGCCTAACGTGGTTTCATCTGTGGTGCCGTGTATACCGTAATGATCCAGTGTGAGTGCCATCCATCGCGTGCCCAATATATTATCGGGGCTATCCGGAGGGACAACTGCGCCTGCTTTATACCAGGTAGGATTGGTTAATTTCTCTTTTATCTGATAAGTTCCTATGGGTGTCGAATTGTCTTTGCCGGTGGCTACCGTATAAGTTTTGAACGCTTCACCGTCCGCTTTTAATATAAGAATATTTTGCGATTTATCAACGAGTATGGAATATTTCGCTTTTGATACCTTCAGCTTCGTGCCGGGCCTTATTACGGTGCTTTGGAGGGCGTTGCTCTTCATTATAAGTTCTACTGTCGTACCGAAATTTTTTGCGATTTTTCCCAGGGTATCTCCCGGCATTACTTCGTAGAGGGTGCTATCCGCCGCAGGTATAGGAGAAAACAGAACCTTTATATTAAGATCGTCCAGCTGAGCCCTTGAGGCAGAAACCAAACTGCTGCCGGAGCATTCACTTATAATTTTCTTATAAAGATTACAGGCGTCTGCAATCTTGCCTTCCTTCATCATCTTATCGGCTTCACTATAAAGCCGCTGCGCAGTTTTGCCGGAATTTTGTCTGACATTTCCCCCGGCAGAGGTTGAACTATTTTTGTAAATATAGACCGATAAAACTATCGCGATCAAAATCAGGCTCACAATGACAAAAATAGAACGCTTATTCATGCAACCTCCGGAATGGTATTACGCCGCGAAAATCAGCGCAACAAATATGCCCAAAAAAGCGCCGGTAAATACTTCTATGGGCGTATGCCCTATAAGTTCTCTCAGCCGCTCTTCCTGTATCTTTTTTTTCCAATAGATATCGTCGAGAATCTTATTCAATATCTCAGCCTGTTTGCCGCTTGACCGCCTCACCCCCTGCGCGTCAAACAGCACTACTATCGTAAAAACCAGCGCTATACAAAAAGAGGGGGAAGAAAAGCCCGTGTGAAGGCCTACTGCTGTAGTTAAAGCGGAGACTGCGGCCGCGTGAGAGCTGGGCATGCCGCCCGTTCCCACGAACCATTTAAAATCGAATCTCTTTTCCCTTAATACTCCTAATAATACTTTAATGCTTTGCGCTATAAACCAAGCAATAAGAGTTGTCAGGAGTATGTCGAATCTGGAACTGCCGATAATTGACATTTTTTTATATGTTATCCTCTATATTACCCTATTATATTGGAATATATGCAGTACTTAAGTTTTCTCTTGACGCTAGGACGATATTATATTATACTCCACTCAATAAAGCAAGGAGTAATTAAGATGGCAAAGGGACATCGTAAAAGAACAAGACGAAATAAAAAGATTAAAAAAGCTAACCACGGAAAACGGCCTAATTTTTAAATGAGGCCACGCATACACATCATTTTCTCTTCAGCGGAAAGTCTGCATCCTCTTTTATGTCACCTTCCGGCGCAAGCGCTATATACCTGAAAGTATCGCCTACAAGTTCGTACTCTTTAGGTATGCTTTCTGTCACGATTTCCACTTTCTGGGAACCGCTTTTAAGCTTTTTCAAAAAGTACCGCCCCATTGAGTCCGTAAGAGTAGAAGTGTCTCCGATTTTTACTTCGACATCTGCAATACCTTCTTCACCGGCGTCAAACGTTCCGTTCCCGTTTTTATCCGCACAAACCGTACCGACAATCGTCCTTAGAGCATAAAGAGGAAAATCCTGTTTGTAAGCCTTGCCTTCTTCTGTCACTATCGTTTTTTTCGTAAAAGACAGGGGCAGTAAATTAGACGGTATGCTGGACGGAATCAGGTTTATGGTTCTCTCCCCGCTTTTAATGTATTCAAAAGCATAATAACCCTCCTGTTCCGTATAATCTACGGTACCATCATCCAGTTTTATAAGGACATCCTGTATGCCGTAATCGTCGCCGTTCAATTCTCCGTCCATGTTCAGGTCGTTGAATACCCTCCCCGATATTTCAGTTTTTGCCACTGCCCCGAAATTGGTTTCTATTATCTTTTCCCTCTCCAGTTTAACCTTCTGCGGATTGGAGGTTGTAGGGGTATACCCCGGGGGCAAGGTCTTATTATCAAGCAAAACGGATGCCTCCTCGCCTTTTAATTTATCGAATTTGTAAAACCCTTTTTCATTAGTCGTAGCGCTTTTATTGTTTCCGGCGAACAGTTCTACTCTCGGGATACCTTCTTCTTCCATGTCTTTCACTCCATTGTTATTCAAATCCTTGAACACATAGCCCTGTACTCCGCCGGCATTGGAAAATCTGAGTGTTGTATCAAATAAATATGAACCGCCACCGTATATTCTCATCTCGTCTCTTTTACCGGTCGGTGTGGTGTCTTGGACCGGTTTTATGTCTTTCTTATTCACGCGTAAATAAAGTTCCATGTCGGAAGACGGTTTATATTTCAATTCTGATTCCCATTCCATATATTTTTCGTTTGCCAGAACCTGTATACCCGACATAATATTACTGTCCCGTTTATATCTCCATGCCAATGAAGTATAATACGGGGTATTAAATATCTGGGAGCTGTAGGAGACGCCCATGTTCATGGAAGAGGATGTTCCGCTGTCACGGGTCTCCAGCATCTGCCTGTAATGCCATAGTTCAGAAAGATCCAAATACAGGTTCT
>JAQUMG010000082.1 GCA_028718265.1 Candidatus Omnitrophota bacterium | reverse complement strand
TGCCGGGCTTTTGGTTTTTCTGGAAAAAGGCGAAAAAATTAACAGGGACGAGGTACTTAAGAAACTGGTTGATATACACTATTCGAGAAATGACATCGATTTTTCGCGCGGAAAATTCAGGGTAAGAGGCGGGGTGATAGAGATATTTCCGGCATATGAGAACAAGGCCATAAGGGTGGAGATTTCGGGCGACAGCGTGGAGCGGGTCAGGGAAATAGACCCTCTCACGGGTAAGACGATTTCCGAAATGGACAAGATAGCGATATATCCGGCAAAGCATTTCGTTACGACAGAAGATAAAATAGAAAAGGCGGCCGTCTCGATAAAAGAAGAGCTGAAAATACGCCTCAGTGAATTAATAGGTGCCAACAAGCTTGTTGAAGCCCAGAGACTCGAATCGAGAACGAATTATGATATGGAGATGCTTAAAGAGATCGGATATTGTAACGGAATAGAAAATTATTCGAGGCATCTTTCCGGGAGGCTGCCGGGGTCGCGGCCTTATTGCCTTATCGACTATTTTCCGGAGGATTTTCTGGTTATAATAGACGAATCGCACGTGACTGTTCCGCAGATACGCGGTATGTATGAAGGCGACCGCGCGAGGAAGGAAACGCTGGTAGAATACGGATTCAGGCTGCCGTCCGCATTGGATAACAGGCCGCTCAAGTTTGAGGAATTCGAGAATATGGCGAAGAAAATTATATTCGCCTCGGCGACACCTGCTGAATATGAACTTTCAAAAAGTACCGTTATAGCGGAGCAGATCATACGGCCTACCGGACTTGTAGATCCGGATATTATCATAAGGCCCAGCGCAGGCGAGATAGACGACCTGATAAAAGAGATAAGGGAGAGGGCAAAGAAAGAGGAGCGGGTCCTTGTGACAACGCTGACCAAGCGGATGGCCGAAGACCTTGCGGCGTATCTCAAAGATGTGGGCATAAAAGTGCAGTATATACATTCCGAACTTGACGCCATAGAGCGGGTGGAAATAATAAGAGACCTGCGTCTCAAGAAATTTGACTGTCTGGTAGGCATAAATCTTTTGCGGGAAGGCATCGACCTTCCGGAAGTCTCGCTGGTGGCGGTGCTTGATGCCGATAAGGAGGGTTTTCTGCGGAGCCAGACGTCACTGATACAGGTTGCCGGCAGGGCGGCGAGAAACGTCAACGGCCGCGTAATATTATATGCCGATACGGTGACCGGATCTATGGCCAGGGCGCTTGACGAGAGCAACAGAAGAAGAAAGAAGCAGCTTGAGTACAATAAGAAAAATAATATAACACCAACAACGATAAAGAAGGCAATACGCGAAGGCATAGAGTCATACGCTAAAGCGAAAGAGATGGTTTGTGAAACGGCCGGTAAAGACGAAGATGCCTTTGAGGTCCTGGAGCTTATCGCGGACCTTGAAGGGGATATGGAACTTGCGGCGCGCAATTTAAACTTTGAAAGAGCTGCCGTGCTGCGCGACCAGATTTTTAAATTGAAAGACAAGTATAAGACATGAATATCGACGACAAAATACTGCATATTTTTAAGAAATACGGCGCCGCATACGTCTCCGGCGAAGACATAAGCAGGGAACTGGGCGTTTCCAGGACGAGTATCTGGAAACACATAGAAACGCTGCGAAGCCTCGGTTACGGGATTGACGCCTCGCCGCACCTTGGCTATAAATTAACAGGAAGACCGGACAGGCTCATACCCGAAGAATTAAAAAACAATCTCAGGACAAAGTTTCTCGGCAAAAATATATTGGCTTACGCCTCGCTTGATTCTACTAACGATACCGCATATAAACTCGCCGAGGATGGCGCAAAAGAAGGCACGGTCGTCATAGCGGAAAAACAGAAAAAGGGAAAAGGCAGGCAGGGCAGGGCATGGTCTTCCCCGCGGGGCGGCGTTTATCTCTCTTGTATAATAAGGCCCGATATAGAGCCCAGAGAAGTTGCCAAGATAACGCTGGTTTCTGCCGTTGCGGTTTGCGCGTCGATAAGGAAAACCACAGATGTCCCGGCGATGATCAAGTGGCCTAATGACATAATAATAAACGGAAAAAAGGTCTGCGGCATATTGACAGAGATGAAGGCAGAGCAGGACAAGGTAAATTTCCTGATAGTAGGCATAGGCATAAATGTGGACAATCCGCCGGCGCTTCTCCCTAAGGGCGCTACTACGCTTTCCGGAGAGGCGGGCGGAGATATTTCAAAAGTAGATCTTGCTAAAAGCGTATTGGAAAATTTGGAGCACTATATAGGGCTTTTTAAAAAAGAAGGATTCAGGGCAATAAGGGACGAATGGCGGGACTTGTCGGAAACGATAAGCCGCCGCGTCAAAGTGCAGTGCCACGAAGGAAAGATAGAGGGGCAGGCGCTTGACGTTGATGCCGACGGTGCTTTGGTAATAAGGTTAGACAGCGGATTTAATAAGCGGATATTGTCGGGCGACGTTGTTATCGCCCATTGACATAATGTTAAGGCGGGATATGCTGCTAGCAATAGATATAGGAAATACTAATATAACATTCGGCCTGTTTAAGGGGAAGCGCCTCGTGAAGAAAGGGCGTTGTGCAACTTCTGCGGCAGGTAAATACGGCTATTTTGCGCGAAAATTGAAAAGCGAATGTGCGGGTTCAGGGCTAAAAGCCATAGTGATATGCAGCGTTGTACCTGAATCAGAAAAGGCTCTTGTTAAAGCGTTAAAACATACGCTCCAGACTTGTGTACTGATATTAGGTAAGGATATCAAGGTACCCATAAAGAATCTTTACAAGAACCCGCGACAGGTCGGCCCAGACAGGCTGGTCGCTGCTTATGCGGCACATGTGCTTTACGGGGATAATAGGCCGCTTATAGTTATCGATTTCGGGACTGCAGTGACCTTTGATGTTGTTTCAAGGAAGGGCGCATATCTGGGAGGACTTATAGTTCCCGGCATGGAGATGTCTTTAGCGGCACTTTCCGAAAAGGCCGCTCTTTTACCGAAAGTCGCACTCAGGAAACCGTCGTTTATATTAGGGAAGACCACGAAAGAGAGCATGACCAGCGGAGCATTTTACGGATATGCCGCCATGTGCGACGGCCTTGTGAGCAAACTGGAAAAAAGATTCAGCCGTAAATTCCGCGTTTTGGCGACGGGCGGTACCGCCTCGCTGATCGCGCCCCTCAGTTCATCTATTGAAAAAGTCGATGTGGACCTGGTGCTTAAGGGCGTAAATCTCTCCTTTAGAAAATCCTGAAAAAAATTCATGAAAGAGCTTGACAAAATCAGTGGATTTTGTATAATAGCACTCTCAGGTAGAGAGTGCTAAATTTTTTAAAAAGGGGGGTGTAGGAATTATGAAGATTCAACCGTTAGGAGACCGCGTGGTCATAGAAGTATTGGAAGCAAGAGAAAAGACAAAGGGCGGAATCGTTTTACCTGAAACTGCAAAAGAAAAACCGCAGGAAGGCAAGGTAGTTGCCGTAGGAAAAGGTAAAGTATCCGATGAGGGAAAAGTCATTCCGCTGGAGACAAAGGTCGGAGACAAGATATTATACGGAAAATATACCGGTACGGAAGTAACGATAGACGATACAGAATATCTGATAATGAAGGAAGAAGATATTCTGGCGATCGTGAAATAACAAGGGGGGATTGACGTGGCAAAGCAATTAGTTTACAACGAGGAAGCACGCCGCAAGATATTAAGCGGTGTTGAACAGCTGGCCAGGGCGGTCAAAGTGACGCTGGGGCCAAAGGGCAGGAACGTAGTATTAGAAAAGAAGTTCGGCGCACCGACTATCACAAAAGACGGTGTTACGGTTGCAAAAGAGATAGATCTGAAAGAGCCCTACGAGAATATGGGCGCCGAGATGGTGAAAGAAGTGGCATCCAAGACAAGCGATACCGCAGGCGATGGTACTACCACAGCGACACTTCTGGCAGAAGCCATATACAGAGAAGGCCTGAAGAACGTTACCGCAGGCGCAAACCCGATGTCCCTTAAAAGAGGCATCGAAAAAGCAGTAGAGCGAGTCGTAGAAGAACTCAAAAAGATATCGAAGCCTAAGACAGATAAAAAAGAGATTTCGCAGGTTGCTACGATAGCGGCAAACAACGATTCCGAAATAGGCAATCTTATAGCGGATGCAATGGATAAAGTCGGAAAAGACGGCGTAATCACCGTAGAAGAAGCGAAGTCAATGGCTACCACTCTCGAGGTCGTCGAAGGTATGCAGTTCGACCAGGGGTATCTGTCGCCTTACTTTGTTACCGACACAGACAGAATGACAGCCGTTCTGGAAGATCCCTATATCCTGATTTACGAAAAGAAGATATCGGGCATGAAGGACCTGCTGCCGGTATTGGAGCAAGTCGCCAAATCGGGAAGGCCTATCCTTATAATTTCCGAGGAAGTGGAAGGAGAGGCCCTTGCGACGCTGGTAGTAAACAAGCTGAGAGGTACTTTAGCATGTTGCGCAGTTAAAGCTCCCGGATACGGCGACAGGCGTAAGGCAATGATGGAAGATATAGCCGTTCTTACGGCCGGTGAGTTTATTGCCGAAGAACGCGGTATGAAACTTGAAAAAGTGCTGCTTAATCAATTGGGCCGCGCAAAGAGGGTAACTATCGATAAGGAAAACACAACGATAGTAGAGGGTAAGGGTTCCCAGCAGGATATAAAAGCACGGTTAGCCCAGATAAAGAAGCAGATAGAAGATTCAGATTCTGATTATGATAAAGAAAAGTTGCAGGAGCGTCTTGCAAAGCTTTCCGGCGGTGTGGCTGTAATAAACGTAGGCGCCGCGACGGAAACAGAGATGAAAGAGAAGAAAGCAAGAGTTGATGATGCTCTACACGCTACCAGGGCAGCAGTCGAGGAAGGTATTGTCCCCGGCGGCGGAGTTGCGCTGTTGCGATGCGTAGATTCTCTTTCCAAACTTAAGCTTGAAGGCGATGAAGCTGTCGGCGTCTCGATAGTAAAGAGATCGCTTGAAGAGCCGCTAAGGCAGATAGCGACAAATGCCGGACAAGAAGGCTCTGTTGTATTGCAGAAAGTCAAAGAAAATAAGGACACTGCTTATGGTTATGATGCAGACCAGGACCGATACGTTGACATGATCCAGGCCGGTATCATCGATCCTACAAAAGTCACCAGGACCGCTCTTCAGAACGCAGCCAGTATAGCAGCACTGCTTCTGACAACCGAAGCATTGATTGTTGAGATTCCGGAAGAGAAGCCTGCGATGCCACCGATGCCACCCGGCGGCGGCATGGGCGGAGGAATGTATTAATAGTCAGCAAAAATGGTTTAACGGCCTGTTATCACGCGATAGCAGGCCGTTTTTATTATATAATATTGACAATAATTATACTTTATGTTAAACTTACACGCACAACTTATTATAAACAAGTTATATAGGGGGACTCAACATGGGCATGTGGTTAGGGCGAGGGAGGAAGGCCCGAAGGTGTTACGGTTTTGATGAAATAGCGCTTGTTCCTGGCAATGTTACTGTAAATCCGAACGAAGTCGATACTACAATCGCGCTTTGCGGCGGGAAATTCAAAATACCCATTATCGCTGCAGCTATGGACGGTGTCGTTGATGTTAAATTTGCGATTGCTATAGGGAAACTTGGCGGACTGGCGGTCCTTAACCTGGAAGGCGTCCAGACGCGTTACGAACATCCCGATGAAGTATTAGACAAGATAGCGAGTGCTACCCCGCAGGAAGCCACCGAGCTCGTCCAGTCGATTTACTTAAAGCCGATAAAAGAGAAGCTTATCTCAAAGAGGATAGCCGAAATCAAAAAAGCGGGCGTTACTGCCGCTGTCAGCACGATTCCGCAGAGAGCGGAAAGGTTCGGGAAGATAGCCCAGGAAGCCGGCTGCGACATATTTCTCGTCCAATCTACTGTGACTACAGCCAAGCACATATCCAGGCAATATAAAACCCTTGACTTCAAAAAATTCTGCAAGAAAATGAAAATTCCCGTGATAATAGGGAATTGCGTTACTTATAATACCGCTTTAGAGCTCATGGAAGCCGGCCCGAGCGCTCTTCTCATCGGCATAGGCCCCGGAGCCGCATGCACGACAAGAGGCGTTCTCGGCATAGGCGTCCCGCAGGTTACGGCGACGTGCGATTGCGCGGCAGCAAGAGATTTTCATTACAAAAAATACGGTAAATATGTTCCCATTATAACCGATGGCGGGATGGTAACCGGCGGTGATATATGCAAGGCATTTGCCTGCGGCGCCGACGCAGTTATGATAGGTTCCGCTTTTGCCCGTGCCAAAGAGGCTCCCGGCCGCGGTTTTCACTGGGGCATGGCTACGCCGCATCCGAATTTACCCAGAGGTACGCGTATCAAAGTCGGTACCACGGGCAGCCTGAAAGAGATACTTTTCGGCCCGGCAAAACTTGACGATGGATCCCAGAACCTGATGGGTGCGCTGCAGACATCCATGGGCAATATCGGCGCTAAAAATATACATGAGATGCAGCTTACCGAAATTATAATCGCGCCTTCAGTCCAGACCGAAGGGAAAGTATTCCAGGTTGCCCAGCGGGTCGGGATGGGGAAATAATTTCTGTCATATAGTCAAACCAAAATGAAACACACTGATTTTGTTCACCTTCATGTCCACACTCAGTACAGCCTTCTCGACGGAGCATGCCTGATCCCCAACCTTTTGTCCGCCGCGAAAAACGACAAGATGCCGGCATTAGCCATAACCGACCACGGCAATATGTTCGGCGTCATAGAGTTTTATCTCCAGGCGATTAATCAGGGTATTAAACCGATAATAGGTTCAGAGGTCTACATAGCACCCGACAGCCGGTTTGAAAAATCGGCGCACGGTATCCAGGAAGCGTCTTTCCATTTAGTCCTCCTGGCAAAAGATATGGAAGGCTATAAGAACCTGATGAAGCTGATCACAGCCGGCTACCTGGAAGGCTTCTATTACCGCCCGAGGATCGACAAGGAAATTCTGAGCCAGCATTCAAAAGGGCTCATATGCACCTCCGCCTGCCTTAAAGGAGAAATCCCTCACCTTATAAACAGCGGCCAGATCGAGCAGGCAAGGAATACGGCTGTATTTTTCAAGGAACTCTTCGGAAAAGATTTTTACCTTGAAGTGCAGGATAATCTTATTAAAGAGCAGGAAGACGTTAATGTAAAGATTATAGAACTTGCCCGCCAGCTGGATATTCCGCTTGTGGCCACCAACGACGTTCATTACGTAAAAAAAGAAGAAGCGCGCGCCCATGAAGCGCTGCTGGCGCTGCAAACGCAGACGACGCTCGACGACCCGAACAGGATGCGGATGCAGACGGACGAATTCTACCTGAAAAGTGCCGCCGAGATGGCGCGCAAGTTCGGACAGGACTGCCCCGACGCCCTTAAGAATACCCTGGAGATCGCGGAAAAGTGTAATCTGGAATTAGATTTCAAAAAAACGCATCTGCCCCATTATAAAGTGCCCGCCGGTAAAAAAAGAGATGACTACCTCAGGGATCTCGTCTGGGAAGGGATTAATAAAAAATATACAGCCATAACGGATGAGATCAAGAACAGACTCGAACACGAACTGAACATAATAGAAAAGCTGGGATATACAAGTTACTTTCTTATTGCGTGGGATTTCGTGCACTACGCCAAGCAAAAGGGCATCCCTGTAGGGCCCGGCAGGGGCAGCGCGGCCGGCAGCCTGGTAAGTTATTCTCTCGGCATAACCGACATCGATCCGCTGAAGTACGATTTACTTTTCGAACGGTTCCTGAATCCCGACAGAGTCAGTCTGCCGGATATAGATATTGACTTTTGCTACGAGCGGCGCAATGAAGTAATAGATTATGTCGTCGAGAAATATAGTAAAGACAACGTTGCCCAGATCATAACTTTCGGTACGATGATGGCCAAAGGCGTCATCCGGGATGTCGGCAGGGTCATGGGGCTGGCATACGGCGAAGTAGATA
>JAQUMG010000081.1 GCA_028718265.1 Candidatus Omnitrophota bacterium | reverse complement strand
CGTGTTATCGCAGATCAGCCGCTCTACCTCACTGTTTTTCGGCCTCTTCCTTGCCTCCTCGGATACCACCTTTGCTCTCGGATTAATCTTTTTTATTATCATAGACGCAAGGCCGCGTATTGATATCTCGCTGCCTGAACCAATATTTACCGTTTTCCCGATCGCTTTATCGCATTCCGCAAGATGTATAAAGCCGCTGCATACATCAGAAACATAATTCAAGTCCCTTGTCGGATGCAGCGAGCCAAGTTTCACTGTCCTGGACCCGCTCAGTAGTTGAGTGATTATAGTCGGCATAACCGCTCTTGCCGACTGCCTTGGACCATAAGTGTTAAACGGCCGCGCTATAATAACCGGCAGCCCGAATGACCTATGAAAACTTTCCGCAATAGAATCCGCCCCTATCTTTGAGGCGGAATAAGGCGATTGCGGCTGAAGCGGATGAGATTCGTCAATCGGGACGTATTTTGCCGTCCCATAGACCTCCGATGTAGAAGTAATTATAATCCTTTTGGTTCCGGCATCGCGGCATGCCTGTAGTATATTTAACGCGCCCTTTACGTTCGTATCAACATAAGAATCCGGAGCGTGGTAGGAAAACGGTATGCCTATTAAGGCCGCGAGGTGAAAAACTGCGTCTATATTATTAACGGCCTTTCTGATACAGCCGGGATCCCTTACGTCTCCGGGAAAGACTTCAATATTTTTTAATGTATTTTTAGAAAACGAGTCCAGCCACCCCCAGGAGTTAAAAGAATTATAATAGACAAGCGCCCTTACCCGGCAATTTTGTTTTAACAATGCCTCGACAAGATGGCTTCCGATGAAGCCGTCTGCACCCGTCACCAACACTCTCTTTCCTTTTAAATTCATATTACCGCCTTTTCGGTTCTTTCGGGAAACATATAGGTTTCGACAAATTCGTTATTCGGTTTTTCAGGTTTCTTCGCCAACGCATCCAGGAGTCCTTTTTCATCAAAAATTACCCGGTTTCGTTCGTCGGTTTTTGTCCCGACAATAGAACACCTTTTTTTTAAAAGTTCCATCGGCTCGCGAAACGGTTCGAAAGACTTAAAGCTAAGGTCCAGCGCAATAATGGGCTTATTTGTGCCGAGTGCCGTTATAAAAGATGTCGTTGCTACACTGGGAAATAAATAGGTATCTGCCATCTCGTAACTGTCTGAGAAATAGCCTTTTATTACTTTGGCCTTGCTCTTAAAAATACCTTCGACTTTATCCGCACTGCATGGATGAGCCTTATAGAGAACTTCATAACCTGCCCGGCCCAGGACACCGACAAGCCGCAGCTCTAAATCTAAATTGGTAAGTGAAAACCCGCCGGTCACCAATGCCTTTCTCCATTGATTGTGAGGGTATCCGATGATCATGATGCGCCTGTTATTTTTCGGCAATTTCTGACCGGAATTCTTCTGCGGTAATAAAAAGTTCTTGCCGCCTTCAACAGCTCTTATCGGCAAATCATACGGCATGTAATCAGGATAGTTTCTTTTTACTTGTTCATACAATAAAGCACCTTTTTTCGTATATGTAATCAACTCATCGGCAAAGAAAAGATCGGAAAAAGACATTAAGGATATAGGGGAATTGAGAAAACTAACATCATACGCATGCCAGAAAGCCGTAACTGTGCCGCCATTCTGCCGCACTAAAGCGCCCAGCGCCCGCGCGACAGGGTTTCCGACACCTGAAAAAAGGAGCCGGATCTTCCTGCCATCGCTATTCAGCTTGTTTTTCATAAAATGAGATATTACAGCTGCTCGTGTCATTGATTGCTCGAGCAATGATCTTAGATTATCTATATGTCCTTTATTAAGCGTCATCCCATGCCTGCTTGCGATTAAAAAAAGTTCATCAGATATCGATCGCGAAAATTCTTCTATTTCACGCCGTAATTCCCCCGGAATGCTTTCAAAACCTTCTTTAGGCATCCAATCATGAATTGCCATAAAGCGAATCGGTGCGCCTATCTTCCTTATATATTGCTCCATAAGATCATTGACAGAGTCAAGAACGGTGATAGCTTCTTCTCTTCTTGGTGCATTAAGATACTTCCTAAAAATTCCGTTATATCTAAGCGATTTAAGCGAGGCGGATGCAATACTTTTTATCTTTTTCTTAATACCTCCCCTGGGTGCTTCAAGCGATGAACCGCGGCTGGTTATCCTGTTTCCTTCTATAATATCTCTATACCACCATGTCCTGTCCGAATATATTATTTTTTCTCCGCGATCCTCTGTGCATCGAATCACTTTCAAGGCATGCAGGATATTCGCAAATTCAAACTTTTTTTCGTACACTACGCCTGCCAGTGTTTGTACTGTATCGGAATGCCGCTTGAGCTCGGCCGTAAAGCAATGTCGTATGTCCTCATAAAGCTTATTAAAATCGTCATCGGAAACCGGCCAATAAAAATCCTTAAGCCATTTATCTACGCCGTATTGTTCGATGGTTGATATATCAACCGAAAATATGTCTTTTGACATCATTTTTACTTTCTTATTCTTCCGAGCAACGCGCAGTCAACATATTTGCCGCCGCTCAGGCACTGTTTTCGCCTGACGCCTTCTGTCGAAAAACCGGCCTTTTGGAACGCTTTTATTGAACCACCGTTATTACTATAAGCACCGGCGGTAAGTTTATGAATACCTGATCTGCCGAAAGCGTAACCGGAAACCAATCTTATTGCTTCGGTCGCAAATCCTTTTCCCCAGCAGTCTTTTTCTCCGATGATAATCCCTATTTCAGCCGAGTTGTGCGCCCGATTTATGGGCCCGAGTTTAATATTACCTATGTGCCTGTTTCCTTCCTTTAAAATTATAGCGAGAAATAAATTATCAGGGTTACCTGTTATAGCTTTGATGTATTTCCTCAGGCCGGCCATCGTCCATTTCTTAAACCGGCTCTCCAGAAACCGCGAAACTTCCTCGTCATTCAGCCATCTGAGATAGCTGTTATTCGCATCGGATAATCGTACCTTGCGTAGATAGATCCTATCTCCTTCGATCATAACGTCTTTGCGTGTCATCGCTTTTCTCCCTGTCCCGTCCAAAGCTAACGCTTAATAAGATCCGGTCTCAGCGGGGTGCCGACGCATATATTACGCCTGGCCTTTTTCCCCAGCACTTTATGCAAATACTTAGGCTTTAATCCGCCCGCCGGCCTTATTGACCTTACATTTTCTTCGGTAAAAACATCGTTCTTTTTTACATCTTTTACGGCAAACAGTGACCGTCTGAATACTTTGTTCTTTTTTTGCTCTGCAGTCAAGCTATACCTGACCTTACCCAGGGCCTTTTCCGCCATCCTTACGCCGTCCACCAATTCTCTTAATTCCTGCGGTTCCGTAGAGAAGAAGTTGTCCGGCGTCTTCATCTTTCGCGATAAGATGAAATGTTTTTCTACCACCTTTGCTCCCGCGGAAACAGCGGCAATAGGCACTCCTATACCTAATGTGTGGTCGGAAAGCCCGACCTGGCAGCCAAATAACTGTTTCATGTGCCGGATAGTCTTTAAATTCATTTCCTCCGGTTTCGCGGGATAACTACTCACGCATTTTAAGAGTATCACGTCCTTCGCACCGGCTTCTTTGGCAGTATTAACCGCTTCCTTTATTTCCGGAATACTCCCCATCCCGGTAGACATAATAAGCGGCTTTTTAGTTTTTGCCATATACTCGATCAACGGCAGGTCCACCAGCTCGAACGACGCCACTTTATGGCACGGGACGCCGAGCTCCTCCAGAAAATCAACGGCTGTTTTGTCGAAAGCAGTCGAAAAGAATATGATCCCCGCATCATCGGCGGTTTTCTTCAATCTTTTGAACCAATCCCACGGCGTGTACGCCTTTTTATATAATTGGTATAAAGTCTGGCCGCCCCACTCAGGATGTTTTACCTTGAAATATTTATTATCCGCGTCTATCGTTATTGTATCCGGCGTATAAGTCTGGAACTTCACGGCATCCGCGCCGCATTCTTTCGCTTTCCATATCATCGAAACTGCCCGCTTAAAATCCTGGCCGTGATTTGCCGATATTTCCGCGATTATGAATGCGGGACAGTTTTCCCCTATTTTTTTATTGCCTATTTTCAGAATATGGCTCACTTGACAGTTTCCCCCTGACTTTTGACCAGTCATCCTTTGTGAATTCCAGTAAAATAACATCTCTCTTGCCGTCAAGCGCCTCCCGGCCTTTTTCGGCAAAATCAAACTTCCGGTAAAGGCTTAATGCCGCAATATTATCCGAGAAGGCTTTGGTCAATAAGACTTCGAATCCCATTTCATCGAAAGACGTTTCTAATAATTTAAAAAGAATGTTTTTCCCGAGCCCCTTCCCCGTATAGGCATCGTTACCAATATAAAAACCCCATTCTGACGTCTTTTTCTCTTTATTAATATTATGTAAATAGGCGGCACCGATCGGGTCATCTCCCGCAAAAACAACCCAGAATAAGGCATTATCACCGCGCTTGAGTCCGTCTACCCATTTTGTGTGTTCGTGCGCAGATATAACATGCTGGGTAAGCATAAAATGCCTGACCCTGCCGCTGTTGCGCCACTCTCTGACTTTTTCCTTTATGGCGTCGTCGAGCTGAAGTATGTTGGTAAACCTGATATCCGTCATCTTATAGATCTCACAGTCTTAAACGCTTCGGCGTAACCTAATCCGGTTTTCATTCCCCACGTCTTCGCCATAAGCTTCACGCCTTCCGCCGACCGCGGGTGCGGATACTTCCTTAATTCCGTCTCGTAGGCCTTAAGGGCGTTTAGTTTCGTATGAATAGTCCCGGAGATATCAAAAAATATGTCGGGTGAAAAAGCAAGAGGGTACGACCATTCGGTCGAAGAGGGCATCTCTGAAGAATATATCTCTTTTACGCTCTCTTCTTTTACCGGCCTTGCGGCGGTTATAACGGCTTTATACACGATCTGGTGATCGACATTAAGGTCTTTCTCGTAGTGCGTAAAAATTATAGATGGTTTTATCCTGCGCTTAACTTCCTCAACCGCCTTCACGATGTCCAGAAGCGCAACCGTATCGAATCTGTTATCCGGAAAATCAAAAAAATAGACTTCTTTTACGCCCAATATCTTATTGGCTCTTCCGGCCTCTCCCCTGAGCTTCTTGATGTCGGCTTCTCTCCTGTGAACATCTCTCCTTCTGTCCCGGGATGTTATGCCTTCGCCCAATATGAGGGTAAACGCTTCATGGCCTTCCTTTATCAATCTCGCCACTGTACCGCCACATCCAAGTGCTTCATCGTCAGGGTGGGCCGCTACTATCAGGATACGTTTTTTCATTTTTTCCTTCTCCCTATATATGCCTTTACGTGTTTCTCGACAATAAACTCTTTATGCGCTGAAAAATGATCTTCAATATCGCGCCTTACCGCGTCTTCATGCTCTGCAAAATAGAACGTAGAAGCACGCCAGTAATTTAACAGGGCTTCTGCGTCCGGATATATGATGGGGTTTACGAATCTTTCCTCTTCGACTATACAACCGGCTTTAAGCGCCGGATAAACTTCTTTATTCATGAACGTCGTTGAGCTGCGGGTGATTAGCTCCGGCATAGTAAAATGCCTGTTAAGTAAACTGAACAGGCTTGCATTATTGCCGCCGTACGGCCCTACAATAAGGACCGTCCCGTCTTCTGAAACACGGGCCATAATATCATTAAGGGTCTTCACGGGAGTTTTGGCATAGTAAAGCCCGTAAAAACAGGAGGCCAGTCCAAACTTTTCACTTTTGAGCCCGGGCATCGCGGGTATATCTTCCATCCTGCCTTCTCTTAGCTCAATACTTGCCCTGCTATTTATCTTACTCAGTCGTTCATTGGCCGCGGCCAGCGCGTCTTTTGACACGTCCAGCCCTACTATACGGGCAACCTTGGGCCGCGCGGCATACAATACCAGCTGATTGCCCGTCCCGCAGCAGACATCAAGGACAGACAAAAAATCTATCTTATCCAATAATCCGGCAACCCAAAGATTAAAGTCATTCTTTGCGTACAGGCGATTGGCGTCTATTCTGCCGGTGAGACCCCTGCTTGAGACGGCCTTTTCTGCAAACCCGGATTTATTATGTTCTGCCTGCTGCATCCTGTGCTCTCCTTAAAATAAAATCGCATATGCGTTTGCTGCCCTTACCGTCAACAGCCCGCCTGCCGATGGCGCTTTTTCGGACCCTGACCCTATGGTCTTTCAATCTTTCAATGCACCCGTGAAGACGGTTTAATATTTTAGCATCATTCCACTTTCCGGCATATTCCAGGAATCCCGCTTCCTCCAACCCTCTTAAATTCCTCCGCTGATTATCCGCGATGCAGATCCCTATTGTCGGCACACCTATTCTTGCTAATTCGTATAATGTCTGCCCGCCCGCCGAGACAACTAAATCGGCCATTAACATAATTTCTTTCATCCGTTTTGTGGAAGGGCGGTATATCAAACGCGTATTTTTATTCATCATCTTTTCTATTTTTTTTATATTCGAACCCTTAAATCCGCCGCCGATGATAACGTACTTAAGCAGCGCCGGATACTCCCTGTTAAGAAGGCTCAGCACCCGCGGAGTCATATCCCTGAAATCGTCGCCGCCGAATGTCGTCATCACGCTTCGCGTCCTGCTCCTTATCGTCTTTTTCGGTGCGCTCCAAAATTCTTTGCGCAGAAGAGCATAATTACTGCCGAGCAGAAGATCGATACTCCTCTGCCTGGAATAGCTGATTTCTTCCGCGCCTGCGGTGCTATTTACGACAATTCCCGCCGGGTAATCAAGCCTTTTGTTATCGTCGATATAAACCGGCACTTTTACCATCCTGGAAAGGTTGCCGTAAAAACTCAAATCCGCCAAATATGAATCTATGACCGCGATATCGGCTCCTTTTATAATCTTAAATATGGCTTTCCTCTCCTTCAGCCAGTTAACGATCTCATAATTCCTGCCTCTTAACAATTCGTCATTACCGGTATCGGTGTTTATTATGAAATTTGGCTTTATCCCCCGCCGTTCGAAACAATCATATAAAGAGGAGCATCTTGCCATGTGCCCGAAACCTATATTACTGCCGCCTTCGCTCAAAATAATTATTTTCATAAAGTTTATTCCTTATTCCTTAGAAACAAACTTAATCCTATCCTTTAATTTAGATATCCAGGCGGATTCTAACATACGAAAAACTCTTTCTTCTAAAACGGGTGATCTTTTCCAAAGAACATAAGACAGTCTGCATAAGAAAATAATTACCGTACTCTCATACCAGCTATAATGCCTTTTGACAAACATCGAAAATAGTTTCCAGCTGAATGTAATTATTTCTTTTTGCTTTTTTTTCGAATAATTCCAGTATATATCCTCTTCGTATAACGCTTTGAACGCAACTGCAAAACTCTTAAAAAATGGTTCGGTTATGTCCGGCTTTTTCTGGCTGTTCATTTTAGGATCCAACCACCAGTCTGTAAAGCCGTATTGCTTATGATAGATATCGTAAAGCCTTGTCTTGGGATAAGGGGCAGGGGTCACGGCCACGGTGAAATAAGGAATATTCTTGGGTATGCGGCCGATCTCCTTCAGGTTATTTCCCAGATGGCTCGCGTCCTCCCACGGAAAACCGCAGATATTGGTAAAAGATATGCGGGGGAAACCGGACTTCTCTATCGCCTTAAAACTCTTATGTATGATCTCGACCGTATATTTCTTATTTATCTTCTTGAGCGTATCGTCGTTCCAGCTTTCGATGCCGAAGCTGATCCGGCTTAAACCGATATCTTTGCACTTTAAAAGGATTTCCTCGTCTACACTGTCTATCCTTGTCCTTATCGACATCTTTATGTTCAACCCGGCATCATGGATCATATCGCATAATTCTATGAATCTTTTTTTGGAGCATAATATCTCATCATCCTGAAAAGTGATCTTCTTTGCGCCGAACTGCCCCACCAGGCCTTTGATCTCCTCGACGATGTTGTGCGGGGTGCGGAACCG
>JAQUMG010000080.1 GCA_028718265.1 Candidatus Omnitrophota bacterium | reverse complement strand
AGGATAAGAAATTCAACAGCGCTTTAATCATAGCAACCGTGTCAAAGGACGCGCTTAAGGCAGACAAAGTACCGGACGCCCCGTTTCTTGAATTTACCACTGCATCCGAAGCGCCTCAGCCCGAGGTGATGGAATTAGGGCCTCTATCCGAAAGCGCGGTATCGGAGTTATTAAAAGCGATTTTCCCCGGCCTTATTGTGCCGCCTGCCCTGGACAGAAAAGTTTATCAAGCCAGCGGAGGTTATCCTTCGATCGCGGAAGAAGTTATCAAATATATGCTGAACAAGAAGATCATTTATCCCGGAGACGGCAAGTGGGTACTGGATGAGAAAAGCATAGGAAGCGTACCGTCTTCGATAGATGAGCTGACCAGTAAGTTTATTTCCGAACTCGACGATGATACAAAAGAGATTCTTTCGAAGGCATCGGTGCTCGGTAACGACTTCAATGTCGATATCTTAAGGTCTCTTTACGGCAAAAACGAAGGCCAGTTATTAGATACGCTGGACAGATTAAGAAGGGAAGGCGTATTACTGCAAAATGCTTTTATGGGAAGCGACACCATGTCGTTTATGAATAATATCATCAGGGAAAACGTCTACAATAATATCCGAAAAGCAGAACTACAGCAGATGCATAAAAGGATCGCAGGCCTGATGAAGGATTATCATAAAGCCGAGCTGGACAAAGTTTACGGCGAATTGAAATACCATCTGAAGGAGGCAGGCGAAGAAGAAACCGCAGAAGCCGAAGGCTCACCCAGCGCGGAGGAAATAGCCGAGAAACCTCTTAGTGAAAAAAGCGCAAAGATTGCCCCCAACATAGTAATACTCCTCAGGGCGGCGTGGTTAAATTCGCATCTCTATCCTCTTGATAATAAGACATGCATTGATTCGATAGAAAGCCTGAGCAGGGATATTGATGCGGTGCTTGAAAATGACCCGACGCTGACCATTACGGCATCTGCCGAAGGCGCGCTTCTTAACGGCAAGCCTGCAAGCAGAAAAAAACTTAACGAGGCGCTTTCGCGGGCACTTGCATCGCTTTTTTCAGAGTACGGCATAAGCAGCATGACATTCAAGAGAGGATTAGAAAAAAGAGAGCTGGAATCGCTTTTTTCGATTCTGTCAAAGGAAGCGGATGACGAAAACAAGGTCGCGTTTGCGAAATTGCTGAAAGATAAAAACATAATTAATGTCAAAATAGACGAAGTTAAATACCGGAAGTCGTCGGATTTAAAAGGCCGTTCAAGAATCAGCGACGATACGCTGGCTAAATTAATAGCGGAGAACCCCGCGGTAAGCAATTTGTTCTCTGTCGGCGAAAGCGGCATGAAAGTACACGAAGGCGCCCTTGCTTCTATAGCCGACTCAGTAGCGGAGATATTAAAACAGCCTATCGGAGAAAAGGATAAAATAGCGCTTATGCTGGAAGGCCTCAGCGGGGCGGCGGAAGAAATGACGAAAGATGATGCCGGTACGTGGGAAAGGGAGAAAAAACGTCTGGCCGGTATGCTGCTATCCCTGGAGCCGTCGTTAAGGACTAAGATTATAGCGGAAAGCGCAGCGTATGAACGCAATGGCAGTAATATCATCTGTGACATATTATCCGAACTGGACACGGAGCAGCTCGCGAAAATATTGAAGGAAGGCTACTGGGAATCCAAGTCGCTGCCGAAAGAATTGAATGATTTTACAAAAATCATGCTTAAGATTTTGAACCAGAAAAAAATACCACTTAGCGAAATACAAAATATTTTCAAAAAAGCCGGGATAGATAAAAATGTCATAACGAAAACCATGGAAGACGTTCCTCCGGGACCATTTTTTGAAGATATGGCCCGCCAATTCATAGGAAGCGATAAGGGCGGCACATTAGAGAGTAAGCTTATAAATAATTTAAGGCCCCTGACCGAAGCTCTTACCATAAAAGGTGACGCAGATACCATAAAGGATCTGATAAAAAGTCTGTTCATAAAATTAGATTCCGAGGCACCTTCGGTCAGGACATCTGCCGCTGAGGGATTGGGGAAGATGCTGGGTGTCTTGCTTGAAAAAGAGTATTTTGATATATCTGCCGGGGTTATTACGGACTTATCCAGGCGCTTAAAGACGGAAGATAATCTTAAGGTATACTTCGAGATGGTGAGAGATTTTGAAGATGCAGTAAGTACGCTTATCCAGAAACAGAAGCCGTCATTATTGATCAGCCCGCTTCTGGCCCTGAAAGAAGAATCATCCGAAGCAAGCCCGAGGGCGGCCGATTTCAAAAGATATGCAAAAGCTGCGGTAAGCAGGGCTATAACAGCCGAAAATATGAATATTTTACTATTATCGCTCAGGAGCAAGACCGATAAAGATTATGCCGGCATAATAGAGCTTACGTCTCAGCTAAAAGACGAGCTGGATACTGCTCTAATCGAAGCGCTCTCAAGAAAAGATGACATGAAGCAGGATCCTTTTGATATATATATGAAAAAACAAAATGCCGCTGCCATAATAAAAAAGATGGGCGAGGGGGTTATAACTAAACTCAGCGCTTTGCTTAATAGCAAAAGAGCGTTTGCCGCTGAAAACGCAGCGGAAGTATTCGGTTATATAAACGAAGTAAAGTACCTGCCGTGTTTAGAAACGGCCATGCTTCATCCGGATAAGCAGGTGAGAAAAACGGCTTTGGAGGCAATAAGAAAGTTAGGCGGCGGCGATGAAGCAGTAAAGATTCTGATAAAGGTATTACCCCGGGAGAGGGAACCCGATTTGACCTCCAAAATGATAGATGTTATATGCGAACTTGCCAGCCAACCCTTCTTGCCATATATAAAGAATGAACTGAAGGGAAAAATCAGGCTGGACGATTACGATAAACTGGTTGCAAAATTAGCCGATAAGAAATGATTAACATAAAGGGTTAAACATATGAAATCCGATGCGTACAAAGGGCCGGAACGCCGCACCTATATGCGGCTCGATGCTGATTGTGCCGTCAGTTATATTAAGCTATCCGCCGATCTGCGCCCCGCAGGCGATATCGTGGAAGATGCATATTCGAAAGATATAAGCGGTGCCGGCATAAAATTTATTACAGCAGAACGGATTCCCGAGGGAACCTTTCTTGAAGTTCACATAAAGATACCTACCGCCGGAAAGGTTATTACCGCCGTAGGGAAAGTGATGCGGTGCGAATCCGAAAGGAAGAAATTTTTCAGGACAGCGATTTCTTTTGTCTGGATAGCCAAAAACGATAAAGCGGCGATAGACGAATATGTTAAAAAAATTAAATTGGACATGCTTCGTTCCGAGACGAAAATGTGACATATTATGAATAAACTGCCAGTAAAAATTTTATTAGGTACACTGATTTTTTTAATAGTTGCATTCGGAGCAGACAGGGTATTCGACTTTTACAGAATCGTCACCCGTTTGTTTCCGGCCAAACCGGTCCTCGCAACTGCTAAGTTGTTTTCCTTTTCGGACAAAGATTCCCTGCAAGAATGGAACGAAAAAATCCTTAACGGCCGCACAACTTATACCATAGAGTCGGCAGAAGGCGAGTCGTACGTCCGTGCCGTTAGCGACAATTCCTGTTCCGCCATGTATTATCAGATAAAATTAGATCCCAATCGGCACCCGTTTTTATCATGGAGATGGCACGCATCGGTTTTTCCCGATAAGCCAAGTCCCGACAATCTTTGCAGTAAAGCTGAAGATGACTACGCCGCCAGAATGTATGTTATATTTCCGGCAATATTTTTTGCAAATTCAAAAGCCCTTGAATATGTGTGGGTTAAAGATTCAATGCTGGGTACCATAACATCGAGCCCGTATTCGGCGAACATAAAAGTAATAGTCCTTGAATCCGGGGCGAAAGCCGAGTGGATGCGGGAGGAGAGGGATATCTATAACGATTATGTAGAGGCATTCGGTACAAAACCGACACTGGAGATAGGGGCTATTTCCTTTATGTGCGATTCGGATAGTACGAAAAGTAAAGCCGAGGCATTCTTAGACGACATAAAAATATTTTATAAGAAAGAGGTGAACAAATGAGAAATTTCTTTCTGGTTCAAAACAGGCTTGAGCTGCATTATCTGCGGTTGCTCGCCCTGTCTTTAATTCTGCCCACATTGCTTATCGGGGGATGTTTATATTACCTGATATTTTATCTTCTGGCAGAACAGATAGGAATCCCCGAGGCCGTGGTCGAGCAGCTGTCCCCGGTTGTACAGAAATTGAATATATTCTTAATGATATCGATACCCATATTATTTGTAGCATTAATATCAATAGGCATATTCTTATCGCGTAAACTCGCCGGGCCGATTGAGCGCGTGGAAAAAGAATTAGATGAAATAATAGCGGGAAATTTAATATCGCGAAGATTAAAATTGCGGAAGAATGACGAGTTAAAACCGATAGTCGACAGCGTAAATCTTTTGCTGGACAAGATCGAAAGGAAATAATGTCGTAAAAACGGAAAAATTTTTGCTTTTTTTATGATTTTCCCCCACCACTATATGTAGGCATTCCGCATCTAATATATCTATTAGTTGTATTTTTTTAACCCCTTTATTTTCAAGCTATTAAAATTCATTTAAAAAGTTTTTCCCCCTTACTTGACAAATACCGAATGGTGATGTATACTTGCACTAAAGTGGTACAAAGTGGAGGAAAGTGGAAAATGTTCTACGGCGAATATGCTCACTCTTTAGACAAGAAAGGAAGGTTAATCCTTCCGTCAAAGTTTCGTGAAACTGCTAAGGCGAATTACATAGAAAAATTCTTCGTAACCCGCGGATTGGACAGCTGCCTGTTTATGTTCACGGAAGAAGAGTGGAAAACACAGGAAGCTAAATTCAAGGCCATGCCGTTTACGAAAGCGCAGTCGCGAAAATTCAACAGGCTATATTTTTCCGGTGCCATGGAAATAACATTTGATAAGCAGGGGCGTATACTTCTGCCGAAATACCTGAAAGACTTTGCGGGCATCCGGCACGAGGTCATGGTAATAGGAGTATCGAATCGAATAGAGATATGGGATATTGAAAAATGGAGAGAGTTCTATAATAGCGAGAAAGGGTCTTTCGAGAAGATTTCCGAAAATCTTCTCAATGAATGATAAAGGAGGTGGTCTCCATGATACGAGGCGCTGCCAATACCAATAAGAATGAATTCAACGAGCTGGTGAATTTTGACACGCTGGTGGAGCGGTTGAAGAGATTGCGTGCTTTGAACAGAGCCCCCGACAAGATGGGCCTTACGCAGTACACGTGGCGCACTTTTTCGATTGATAAGGCGAAGAGCCGCTAGGCGGCTCTTCGGCGGCCTTATGGAGAATAAGATAAAGCACATCCCGGTTTTGGTGAAGGAAGTAACCGATTATTTAGCCCTGGAAAAGGGCATGACCATACTGGATTGCACCGTGGGAATGGGCGGACACGCCGAAGAAATATTGAGTAGAGTAGGCGACACGGGATACCTTATAGGGATCGACAGAGATTTTGAAGTTCTGAAAGAGGCAAAACTGAGGCTTAGTAAAGTGTCAAATAGATTCAGACTATTCCATTCGGATTATAGAAATTTAGATTCGGTCCTGAAGACGGCGGAAATGGACGAAATTGACGGCGCCATTTTTGATCTTGGCGCCTCCTCTTTTCAGATGGAAAACGCAGAAAGAGGGTTCAGTATTAAGGCGGACGGTCCGCTTGACATGCGGATGGACACAAGTGAAAAACTAAGAGCCGCCGATATCATAAATAAATACTCCAAGCCGGAGCTGATCGATATTTTTGAAAAATATGGCGACGAATATTTTGCCGGGCGCATAGCCGAAAGAATCGTAAGAGAGAGAAAGAACGAAGCAATTGAAACAACCGGCAGGCTGGCAGATATAGTCCAGGAGGCACTGCCGTACAAATTCAGATTCCGAAGAATACATCCGGCAACGAAAGTTTTTATGGCACTGAGAATGGCAGTGAATAAAGAGCTGGAAGGCCTGGAGACTGGGCTCTTAAAGGTCGCTGTAGTTCTGAAAAAAGATTCCAGGCTGTGCGTTATTGCATTCCACTCAGCCGAAGACAGGGTAGTGAAGAACAGATTTAAAGAATTTGCAAAAACGGGAACTTTTAAAATAATTACAAAGAAACCCATTCAGCCAAGCGAGAATGAGGTAAGAGATAACCCTAGATCCCGGAGCGCAAAGCTGCGGGTCGCGGAAAAGATGCAGAGAGAGGAGACGGGTTTAAAGTTATGAGTCTTAAAAGGTATTTTACAATTTTAATAACAGTGACGATTTTAGGCTTATGTTATGCGCATCAGCAATTCCTGATTGTTGAGGCGAATTATACTATAAAAAAGCGGGAGCGTATAGCATCTCAATTACTTGACCGCAATACGAAATTGAGGTATACTATAAATGCGCTCGAGTCACCGGCCAATCTGGAAATAAAGCTGGCGGCTAACGGTATAAAGTATAATGCGCCGAAATCGTGGGTCGTGGTTAAACGAGCAGAAAGCAGACCCGCGTACCGACTTGCTAAGAATACGGAAAGGCGCAACACACTGGTCGATAAGTTTTTTAACTTTATCACGGTCAAAGCGGAAGCTAAAAACGCCGGCCGCGACTAAGTTTTTATAAAGCGTCTTTCGTAATTTAAATTTTTGACGATTTTTGTCACGGCATACCTTTTTGGTTCCTGCTAGATAGGCGAAGTTTGTAATGAATCTGCGATCTAACTATCGATACAAGAAGCCCGCCAAGGGTCGATATTTCTTTATCTTTTCACTCTTTATATTCTTTTTTGCATTTCTTATTATCCGCCTTTTTTATCTTCAGATATTCCAGCACACACGCTATGCCGAAATAGCCAAAAATAACCGCATCGCAGTTATCAACTTACCCCCGAACCGCGGACTTATCCTTGACCGGAATCTCGAAAAGCTGGCGATGAACGTTCCCAGGTACTCACTATATGCCGTGCCCCGCTATATGAACAATAAGGAACGGACCGCCGAATATCTGGCCTCAGTTCTAAATAAAAATAAAAATGAAATTCTTGAAAAACTTTCGAAAGATAAGCTCTTTGTCTGGATAGACAGAAAAGTTTCTGATGATAAAGTGCGCCTAATAAAGGAGCGGCGTGTCCTGGGCGTAGATTTTATTTCCGAAAGCGAAAGAAGCTATCCGAACAATTCGCTTTTAGCCCAGGTCCTGGGCTTTGCCGATATAGATAATAACGGCCTTGAGGGATTGGAAAAATATTACGATAAAGAACTGCGCGGTGTCGCAGGATACAAAAGTGTTGTGGTAGATGCGAAACGCCGCCAGGTAAGTTCCATGGAAGAGGATTTTCTTCCGCCGCGCAACGGTTATAACCTTGTACTAACAATTGACGAAAACATACAGCATATTACCGAAAAAGCGATGATGGCTTCGGTTGAAAAATATCACCCTAAATCGGCGAGTGTAATCGTGATGGATCCTTATACGGGTGATATCCTTGCTCTCTCCAATTGGCCCACCTTCAATCCTAACGATTTTGCAAATTCGACTTTGGAAGAGAGGCGAAACAGAGCGGTGACGGATCTTATTGAACCCGGCAGTTCGTTCAAGATAGTAACTGCAAGCGCAGCTCTCGAGGAAAAGGTTGCTTCGCTTGATGATGAGTTTTTCTGCGAAAACGGCAAATATTTCATAGCAGGCAAAGTGCTTCACGATCACGATCCTCACGGGATCCTGAAATTCAAGAATATAATCGAGTTATCAAGTAACATCGGGACAGTCAAGATAGCTCAGAGGTTAGGCCCTGATAAGCTCTATAAGTACATAAAGCTCTTCGGGTTCAATAAAAAGAGCGGAATAAACCTGCCGGGTGAAGTTACCGGGATTTTGCGCCCGACCTCTGTATGGTCAAAGACTTCTATGGTGGCGATACCCATAGGACAGGAGGTTGGAGTGACGACTATTCAGCTCCTCGGCGCCATAGCGGCGATCGGTAACGGCGGAGTTCTCCTAGAGCCGAGAATAGTTGACAAGATAATAGACGAAAAGGGCGCGCTTATTAAGCAATTTAAACC
>JAQUMG010000079.1 GCA_028718265.1 Candidatus Omnitrophota bacterium | reverse complement strand
CCATTGCGTCTCTGTCCTAATCCTTAAAAAGGAAATTTTTAAAAGCCCACGGGTTTTTCTTGTCGAGATAATAATTCGGGTTCTCCCTAAAAAAGGCTTTATAGTTTTTAAACGGCGTCCAGTCGTAAGGCTCGGAGACAACTCTTCCGAGATACGGCTTCGCTATCTTAAGCACATAATCGTACGGGAGATCGTCGGGAGTGCATAACCCCTTGTTCGGATTTTCAATCATCCACATAGCGGCAGACACAACTCCTATCGCAACCTGCATAGTTGTGGCATTTTGATGAGGAACAAGCCTGCGCGACTCCTCAATACTTAATACGCTGCCGGTCCACCATGAATTATACCTGTGGCCCATAATAAGCGCACCCAGAATGTCTTCTCCTTTTATTATTTCATCGCTCATGATACGGCATTTCGACTGTAATTCATAATTCCTGCAGCGAAGTTCATGCAGAGAAGAAAGTGTTTCGTTGCACGGCATATACGCATAGTGTACGGTGGGCCTGTAAACCGGCCTGCCTTTTCTCCATACGGTTAATTCTTCCGAAATAGTAAATGCCTCGCCATGCCGGATGACCATTCCGACAATTTCATAATTAGGAACCCATGACCGCACCCATGTATTCATGCCCATTTGCGAAAGAAATATCTGGTTTTTGGGGCCGTAATCCGGGACGTGGGCGAGCGGAGGAAGTTCTTTTTCGTGCGTACCCCATCCCATCTCCGACGGCGAAATTCCTTCTTCCCTCAGGCCTTCTATGCTCCAGGTACCTACAAATTCATCCAGTTCTTTGGGTTTATTGGTTATCTGGGTATCCCTTTCGCTTACGTGAATTACTTTAATACCCAATTTCATGGCAATGTGTGCAAATTTTTTCTCGTGTATAAGTGATTCGAGATTTTTTGCTTCTTTTTTAGACGCGACCTTGTCGCTTATAGTTCTTCGGGCGATATCTACGATGCCTTTCTTTGTAAAGTGCGATATAAGTCCGGGGTTTGCCCCGTGATCCACAATAGCGGTTGTCGCGTCATCCCAAGTTGCGGTCATATGTCTCAGATCCATGTGTCTGTAGTATAGCGATTTTTCCATCGGGGTCTTTTTTTCTATATTCGCATACGGATCCCACTCTTCGATGGAAGTGTTGACATACAAAACCCTATTGTCGTGGCACCAGCCCAGTATGTCGCCGCATTCGATGTTCCAGGCAAGATCTATTATGAGCCCGCCCGCTGAGACGTGTTTTGATAAGGCGCGCGCTATGTTTATGGGAGTGATTCTCTCCTGAGAATAGCGGATGCCCTTATTAATCCACGGCCTCAGTTCCTTGGACTTGTCAACAAAATCGATTATGGTGATGTTCTTATAAGGTATCCTGATATGTTTCAGCAGTATCGGCACTGCGCATTTGGCAACAGAGCCGTAACCGATAATCAAAACTTTACCGTTAAATTCCATCATGCCGTTAATCTCCCTTCGAAATTATATACATTCTAATTGATACTATTATCCGTGTCAAGCGTCAAACCAGCCACCGTTTAATCTATCAGATCGCTTCCATTGTCGAGGGCGGTTTTGTAGTAATGTTATACGTAACACTTACGACGCCCGGAACCTCAGCGGTAAGCCTGTCTGCAAGCCTGCGCAATATATCATACTGCAATTTTGTGGGTTCTGCATGTCTGGCGTCTATACTGTCCCACGATCTTACTTCAATCTGCAGCCCAAAATCTCTTTTGCCGTCACGCATGCCGGTAACTCTGTCCTGATGAAGAATAGCCATATATTGAAATGCCCCGCATCCCGAAAGCGTTTCTTCCGTAATTGCAGTCGCCTTTCTCACTATTTTTATCTTATCCGGCGTCACTTCGCCGATTACCCTCGCCGATAATGCCGGGCCGGGAAACGGCATCCTGTTATAAACGGATTTTGGTAAACCCAGCGCTTCACCGACTTTTCTTACGCCGTCTTTACGCAATTGTACCAGCGGCTCTAAAATTTTATAGCCGAATACTTTTTTGGGATCTATACCTAATTGTTCAAATACGTTATGCTGGCGCTTTATTCCCGCGACAGTTTCGTCGACGTCGGTCAGTATCGTCCCCTGTAAAAGGTGCTTCGCGCCGCTTTCCTTAACCAGTTTCCCGAATACATCCTTATAAAACGTCTGTGTAATGGCCTCCCGCTTCTCTTCCGGATCCGTTACGCCTTTCAGCGCTTTGAAAAACTTGTCCTGCGCATCTACTATCTCAACCCTGACTCCTAATTTTTTAAAGATAGAAACGATCGATTCCGGTTCAGCCTGTCGCATCAGGCCGTTATTTATAAAATAAGTTTTTAACCTGTCACCGAGCGCTTTATGGCCGAGCATCGTCACTACGGACGAATCTACCCCGCCGGAAAGCGCGTTAATGGCTAAGCCGCTGCCTACTGCTTCAGATATATCCTTCGCTTTGTCGTCTATAAATTCTTTTACGTTCATGCCGCTTGCTGTTATCTCTGCTATCTTCATCTCGTGCCTCCGATTTGCCTTTATTCACTAGTTTGCGAATCGTCTCTAGCCTCTAAAGGGCGAGGGACTATATTTCAATAATTATACCGCTAAAAACAAAAAAACCCAAGCAAAAATGCTTGGGTTTTTCTTGCGTATGTTTTTATAACTTTTCCGGATGATGCTTCACTACTTTTGCCTGAACCATATAAATAACGTCTTCGGCAATATTAGTAGTATGATCACATATTCTTTCCAGAAAACGCGCTATCAATAAAAGCTGCACCGCTCGCGGAGCCGTAGAACCATCTTTGACCATATAATCTTCGACGAGTTCTTCCTGTATTAAATTCCTTAGCTTGTCGGCTTCTGAATCGGACAACACGACTTTTTTCGCCAGATCGCTGTCACCCTTCACAAAAGCGTCTATGGCCATCTTCACCATATTCTGTGCAACAAGCGCAAGTTTCGGTATATCGATAAGAGGTTTTAAGAGCGGTTTATCCACCAGTTCGAGCACGCGTTGAGCTATATCTACAGCTATGTCGGCTATCCTTTCGAGTTCCGCGTTTATCTTCATGCCGGTTGTGATAAAACGAAGATCTTTTGCCATTGGCTGATGAAGCGCGATCAGATCGATGCATTTTTCGTCTATGGCCAATTCCAGCTTATCTACGCCGGCATCATTGTCGATGACGCTTTTGGCTAGTGCCTTATCGCGATTTTTCAGGGCTTCTATGGATTTATAAATCGCTTCCTCGGCCAAAGCACCCATCTTCAGAATATCTTTATGCAGCTCCTTTAACTCCTCATCCAGATGTCTTGTCATTTTATCCATACCTCCGATTTTTGGTAGAAAATCGTCCCGAGCTCTTTATAAGCGAGGGACTTTTTAGCCATATCTGCCTGTAATGTAGTCTTCTGTGCGTTTATCCCGCGGCCTGGTAAATATGTCTTCCGTTTTTCCGAATTCCACCAATTCGCCCAAAAGCATAAAACCTGTATCATCGGAGACGCGGGCCGCCTGCTGCATATTGTGCGTCACTATTATTATAGTATAATTATTCTTAAGTTCACGCATTAATTCTTCAATTCTTGCGATTGCCTGCGGATCAAGCGTTGAACACGGTTCATCCATTAATAACATGTCGGGCTTTACGGCGATCAGTCTGGCGATGCACAACCTTTGCTTCTGTTCCAGCGACAACCTGAGAGCCGGCTCATCAAGCCTGTCTTTTAATTCGTCCCACAGGATAACACTTTTCAGGCTTTTTTCAACAATCTCATCCAGACTGTCCCGCCTCACGTTATCCGTATGAATTTTTTCTCCGAAAACAATGTTTTCATATACAGATAGAGGAAATGGATTGGGCCGCTGAAATACCATGCCGACTTTTTTGCGTAACACCACTAAATCCGTATCTTTATCCAGAATATTTGTCCCATCGATCAGCACATTGCCTTCGGTGCGCACGCCTTCTATCAAATCATTCATCCGGTTAAAAACTCTGAGCAAAGTGGACTTACCGCATCCTGAAGGGCCGATTATGGCAGTGATCTTCTTCGGCTCAAAGGCCGAGTTTACGTTTTTTAACGCGTGAAAAGGGCCGTACCACAGATTTAGATTGCTTGTTATTATCTTTGCCATTATCCGAATTTTCCTATTATATAATCGTTTGTCCTGTTGTCTGTCGGCGCCGTAAACATTTTGTCGGTTTTGTCTAGTTCTATAAGTTCGCCGCCTAAAAAGAACGCCGTTTTATCTCCCACTCTCGCCGCTTGTTTCACGTTATTTGTTACCAAAACGATCGTGTACTTTTTCTTTAACTCAAGCATGGCATCTTCTACTTTCGCAGTAGAGATCGGGTCAAGCCCTGAACATGGCTCATCAAATAAAATTACTTCGGGTTCGACTGCAAGCGTTCTGGCAATGCATAACCGCTGCTGCTGCCCGCCGGACAATTTGAACGCAGATTCGTCCAGTCTGCCCTTTACCTCTTCCCAGAGATACGCCTGCTTCAGTGCCTCTTCGATTTTTTCTTCCAGCCTCTTCTTGTCCCTTACTCCGTGCATCCTTACGCCATATGCCACATTTTCAAATATAGACAACGGAAGCGGCAACGGCAGAGCAAAGACCATGCCTATTTTACGACGCAATAGCTCCACATCAATGCTCTGGACATCTGCTCTTTCGAGTTCCACTCTTCCTGTCATCCTGTAACTTATATTGAGATCGTTCAGGCGGTTCAGAGTCCGCAAAAAAGTTGTCTTTCCGCTGTTTGAAGGTCCTATTACACTCAATATCTCATTAGCCTGGATCTCCATGTTCAGTCTTTTTACGGCAGATATGGAGCCGAACCATATATTCAGATCGTGTATTTCGAATTTTACCATTTCTTTTTCTTTCTGAACCTGTAACGTATGATTATTGCGACCAAATTCATAAACAGAACGAGCGCCAGCAATACAAGTGCCGTACCGTATCTTATTTTTTCGTCGACGTTAGGCACCTGGGTCGATATTACATACAGATGGTATGGCAGTGCCATTGCCTGATCGAATACGGACGACGGCAGCTGCGGCAGGTAAAAAGCCGCTACGGTAAACAGTATCGGCGCCGTTTCTCCCGCCGCTCTACCCAGCCCTAAAATCGTGCCGGTCAATATGCCCGGTATGGCATTCGGTAAAACAATGTGCCTTATTGTCTGCCACTTGCTCGCGCCTAAAGACAGGCTGACTTCGCGGAAAGATTGCGGGATGCTCTCCAGGGCTTCGCGCGACGTCGTAATGATTATAGGAAGAATCATTATGCCTAAAGTGAGCGAGCCGGAAAGGATGGATGCCCCGAATTTAAAGAACACCACAAAAAGTGCCAGGCCGAACAGGCCGTAGACTACCGACGGAACGCCTGCCAGATTAACAATAGCAAGTCTGATAAGGCGGGTAAGTATGTTTTCTTTTGAATATTCGCTCAGATATATCGCCGCAAGAAGTCCTATAGGAAGTGCAAATATGATAGCGCCCGTCACCAGGTATATAGTACCTATGATAGCGGGAAATATGCCGCCAGCGCGCATCCCCTGCCGCGGAATATCGGAAAGAAACTGCCAGTTTATAGCCGGCAGACCCTTCTGAATGATAATCACAATAATAAGGCCCACGGGAACCACTATTAAAAGCGTGGCCAGGAATAAAAAGAAAAAAGCTATACTCTGTGTCCTGTGCGGATTTCTCATACTTATTGCCTTTTGTGTAAAAATAAATCTGCTGTCACGTTAACCATAAAACTTATGATAAATAAAACTATGCCTACAGCAAATAATGCGAAATAATGTTCGCTGCCTACCACCGCCTCGCCCATTTCAGCCGCAATCGTGGCTGTCAGAGTCCTGACGGGTACTAATATGCTATGAGGTATGACAGCGGCATTACCTGTGATCATCATTACGGCCATAGTTTCGCCGATCACTCTGCCGATCCCGAGCATAACCGCGGCAAGTATGCCGCTTGATGCTGCCGGAAGCATAACCCGCCATATTGTCTGCCAGTGCGTTGCGCCAAGCGCAAAAGCGCCTTCTTTATAATTTTTCGGCACTGAATATAGCGCGTCCTCGGCTACCGAGACGATCGTTGGCATGGCCATGAAAGCCAGCATGATAGAGCCGGACAGGGCGGTCAATCCCGTCGGCAGATGAAACAGGTTCTTTACCAGCGGCACAAGCGTCACCATGCCTATAAACCCCAGAACTACGCTGGGTATGGCAGCCAGAAGTTCTATGCCTGCTTTAAGGATTTCCTTGAGCTTTGCCGGCGCGATCTCGGCAATATAGACAGCGCATCCGACACCTATCGGAATAGAAATAATCGCCGCGCCTAAAGTAACCATTAACGATCCTAGAATTAACGGCAGTATTCCCAATTGAGGCGGCTCTGAAATAGGATACCAGCTTTTGCCGAATAAAAATTTAAAAGGGGCTACGGTTTTAAATACCTCAAGCCCCTCCTTAAGCAAAAACAGGAATATCAGCGCGACAAAAAGTATTGAAGCCACACCGCAGATAAGAATCAGTTTCTCTATAATAAATTCTTTAAATTTCTGCATTCCTACTCACTATCTATTTCCACCGGAGGCGGATCCGCCTTCGGTGGAGACCGGCACAAAATCTGTCGCCAAAACAATGTCCTGGCCTTCTTTGGAAAGCGCAAAGTCTACAAACTTCTTCACCAAGCCCTTCGGCGAACCGTTGGTATAGAAAAACAGCGGCCTTGAGATCGGGTACTTACCATTTATAACGTTTTCGATCATCGGCTCAACATACTCCGATTTTTCGTCTTTGGCCACAGCAACAGGTTTCTGTTTTGCCGAAATATAGCCCATTCCGTAATATCCGATCGCGGACGGATTGCCCGCTACTTCGTCGGCAATCGCCTGCGAGGACGAAAGCAACAGCGCGCCTGGCGCAAATTCCTCTGTGCTGTTCGGGTTGCCTTTCCGCAAAACGTGCTCTTTGAAATAAACATGCGTTCCGGAATTGACCTCGCGCGAAAGTATTACAATCTTCTCGTTCTTCCCCCCCAATTCTTTCCAGTTGGAAATCCTGCCTGTAAAAATCCCCGCGAGTTGATCCGCGGTGAGCCTGCCGACGGGATTCGCAGGATTAACCACAACCGCGAGACCGTCCAGCGCCACTTTTATCTCATTCGGGTTTCTGCCTTTCTGATTGGCGAGAGCAATCTCTTTTTCCTTAATATTCCTTGAGGCCATCGCAATATCGCATGTCCCGCTGATTAAACTCGAAAACCCGGTTCCGGATCCGCCTCCTGTAACCGCAATGAAATCACCGGGATTTTTCTCCATGTATTTCTCCGCCCAGGCTTGTCCCAGGTTTACCATAGTATCCGAGCCCTTGATCTGTATCATATTGCCGGATGACGCCGCAAATGCCAAAGCTGTAAATGTCAAAAACATAAGTACTAAAAATATTTTTTTAATCATTTCCTTGCTCTCCTTTGTCTCGATTATGTGAATCTAAAATGCGATTTTGAACTTACTACCGAAGACGTTAGCGCCCTTCCACTCGCCGGAACTTTTTTTACTTTGAAAAAGATAATAAAATTCTGCTTTCATATCTTTCATTATTACTATACCAAGGCCTCCGTAAAGTCTATTTTGTACAAAGCCGCCGTCTTTTTTGAAATCGACGAATATTTCATTTGCGACATATGGCTCCAGCTCCAGCTTAAAAAAAGGAAACGGATATTTTATGGCTACTTTATTACGGTATTGCGAATAATCATCCTGATAATCAAAGTGTTTATACGCAAACCGGTTGCGGTCTTCCAGCTTAAACCCCCAGAGCTCTAATTTAGGGGTTACGTTGGCATGTATCATATTTTCGGCTTTAAACTTTCCGCTCTTTTTTTCATAAATCTGCCTGTAGTTAACGCCCAGGTCCAGATTTTTGTTGACGCTACAAACTGTTCCGAAATCATAATGGTGATAAAATAATTCACTTGCGTTACCGCCCCACCGGAATTCTTCTTCTGCGGTTATCCTGGAATGATCGGTGAGCTTTAATTCCTGGTTTTCAGTATGCCATATCTGAAAATCACCATCTTCGTAAGCATAAATATTAGATGT
>JAQUMG010000078.1 GCA_028718265.1 Candidatus Omnitrophota bacterium | reverse complement strand
CTGCGAGGATCAAGAGCCTGGTTCAGAAGATAATAAACAATAAATTCATCGACAGCCAGCTTGACGAGTGCGAGCTGACGCTGAAAGACATGCACAAGATATCCGAATCGTTCGCCAGAATACTTACAGGTACATTCCATACCCGTGTCGAATATCCCGCGAACGGAAAAAGCAAGAGCAAGAATAAGACCGCCAAGTGATACAGCTGAATACGTTCAATATATCGAGATGCCGTGTTTTAAGCAAGCGAAAGCTTAAAAAAGCAGTAACGTCTATTTTAAGATCTTTCGCCATCGATAATACGGAACTTTCGATAGTCTTCGCTACCGATAAAGAGATAAAAGTACTCAATAAGGCCTACCGCATGAGAGGAGTACCTACTGACGTGTTGTCCTTTTCGATGCGCGAAGGCAAGCGCGTCGCGAATGATTCCGGGATGCTGGGCGATATAGTCATATCCGTCGACAGGGCAAAGGCGCAGGCAAAGATATTCGGCACATCATTCAGGAGAGAAATGGAACTTTATATAATACACGGCGTGCTTCATCTCCTGGGTTATGATGACGAAGAGCCGGCAGCCGAGAAGAAGATGAGGAAAAAGGAACGGGAATTGCTGGATATTGTATTCTGATAGGAATAACGGACAAAAATGCCAAAGAAATTCATCGAATCCTGTAATTGCGCAATAGAAGGCCTTATATACGTTTTAAAAACACAGCGGAACATGAGGATCCATTTCCTTTTCTCCGTAGTGATACTTCTGGCTGCCATATACCTGAATGTGGGCCACGTGGATTTATTGATAGTAATCTTCACCATGGCCTTTGTTCTTGTAGCGGAGATTATCAATACTGCGATAGAGTTTACGGTAGATCTTACCACGAATACCGTAAACCCCGTAGCGCGTATAATAAAAGATATAAGCGCGGGCGCAGTACTCCTGTCGGCCTGCGCGGCATTAGTAATATTCTACCTCATTTTTGCGCGGTATCTCAATTTTCCGCTGGAGGCCGCGATATTCAAGATTAAACAGTCGGCATGGCATGTGACGTTTATCGCTTTTATAGTAGTGCTGAGCCTCGTCATAGCGGGAAAGGTACTTCTGCATAAAGGCAGGCCGCTGAGAGGCGGAATGCCCAGCGGCCACGCTGCTCTGGCGTTTTCGATGTGGACGGCCATTGTCTTTTCTACCGGCAATAATCTTGTCATAATACTGGCTCTCATACTGGCGTTTGCCGTAGCGAGGAGCCGCGTAATCGAGTCGGTACATAACATATGGGAAGTCGTCGCGGGCGCTCTTTTAGGGGTGCTGGCCACGACGCTGATATTCCAAATACTGAAATAGAGGAGATAAAATGTGGCAGAAACTCAGGGATAATTTTATTGCGGGTATAGCTGTCATATTACCCCTTGTTGTTACGATATGGGTTTTCAGTTTTTTATACCGCTGGGTAAGCGTAAGGCTGATATTGCCTCTTACAAAATTTTTTACGCCTTATCTGGTGAATCCGTATCTCGAGTATGCCGTCGCGCTGGCTATATTCCTTCTGCTCATTTTGGGAGTAATTGCCATCGGCATGGCCACGCGGATAATTTTCCTCAGGAAAATTTTCTCAAGCGGGGAAAAAGTATTCTTTAAGATACCTCTGGCGGGCCGGATTTATGTGGCGCTCAAGCAGATAAGCCAGGCATTCTTAGGCAGGAAACGGGTCGCATTTAAAAGCGTAGTATTGATAGAATTTCCCAGAAAAGGGATATATTCCATAGGTTTTCTGACAGCCGAAAATAAAGGTGAGATAGCGGAAAAAGCAGGGAAAAAGCTGGTCAACGTGTATGTCCCCAGCGTTCCGAATCCTGCTACCGGATTCTTCTACATTATTCCCGAAGACGAGGTTACTATACTCAGGATGAGCGTAGAGGACGCGATGAAACTTGTCTTTTCGGCCGGTGCCGTTACTCCTGCCGGTGACGAACTGTCAGACGATTAGTTTTTTGAGACTAAAAAATGTCCATTCACACCACTGATGCGATAATATTGCGCGAACGCGACCTGCGCGAAACAAGCGTGCTGGTTACTTTCTACACCCGCGATTTCGGAAAGATCAGGGGCCTGCTTAAAGGCGTGCGCGGGCCGAAAGGGCCGCTGGGCTACCAGATCCAGCCATTTACTCTGAACAAAATCGTTTTTTACGAATCAAAAAAAGCAGACATCCACATCGTATCCCAGTGCGACCTCACGGATTTCTTCGAGGATATCAGGAAAGACATCGTAAAGACCGGCTATGCCTATTATTTTGTGGAACTTGTGGACGCTCTCACCGAATCAAACGAAAAAAGCATCGAAGTTTTCGACCTCCTCCTAAACAGTTTAAATCTTTTAAAAACCGGTGCGTCGCCGAAGCGCGTGGCGCGCATACTTGAAATAAAATTGCTGGCAATTTCAGGTGTGATGCCGCGGCTTGACCGCTGTGTGGCCTGCGGGGCCGAAGTTGATGTTAAAAACGGCCCGCTTCGATTCAGTTACAAATTCGGCGGGCTTGTATGCGCGAAATGCGGCTCCAATGATACTGCGAGCCGGCGCATCTTAGCCGGCACGGTCAACTTTATTGATCATGTTGGGCGCGCGTCATACGATAAGGCTGAGAATATCAAGGTTTCTAAGGATGTGGGGGAGGAGCTGGAGGAAATCATGGGCAAGTTCCTCACGTATCAGCTGGATACGAGGATCAAGTCACTGGATTTCTTACGAAGCATCGAACATTGATACTCTCCTCGCGTCTAGCAAAATTCTTTACGCCTTTCGCTGCGGTAAAAAGCGGGGGCGCTTGAACTCGGCTGGCACTACCGTGCCGCCTCAAACAGCAAGCGCCCTTTTAGAAACCGCTTTTTCCCTTGCTCAAGGCTGAATTTTGCAAGGCCGCTCGGACGAGTATCAATGTTCTACGCAGCTCAAGCTTCAGCCGAAGGCTGATCCGCCTCTGGCGGAAAAATTTTGAAGGCCGCTGCGAGAAATATCATGTTCAATACCGCAACGTCTCAAGGCTGAATTTTGCAAGGCCGCTCGGACGAATATCAAGTTCAGTCTGAAAACGTAAGACAAAACATCTTCCCGATCGAGTTGGTAATGCCATATAAGGATACAACGAGGAGCAATTTTGCAGTGGATAAAATCATTAATGACTATGAACAATTTATAAAAATTTTACAGAGATCATGGCACTCAATCTATGGGTTGATATTGTCGATAATTGCTCTAACATTTATACATATAAAGATAACAATGCCATTTTTTAATAGCCAGGAAGTTTTTTTTCCAAACAATGGCAATGCAATTGCTTACGGCCAAATTGCTGTATATTCCTTATTATTTGCTTTGATAGTTTTTATCTGGATTTGGAATAGGAGAATACCTAAGTTTTCTAATAGGGACATTGGAATTCTATTTTGTCCTTCTGCAAATGAAAAACTAGGAAAAGAAAGCGAAAGGTTAAAAAATAGCTTGCAAGTGGAATTGAACAAATTAGGATTAAAGTTCAAAATAAGAAATTTACCCACAAATCATCTAATAAAGGATCTACCTGCCGCACATAAATTAAGAGAAGCATCAAATTGTCATCTGATTATATGGGGCTTGTTTGAAGAAGGCAAAATAAAGAATACAAAAACAGTAGGGTTCCCACAAATTTATTTTACTTATAAAATGCCACAAATCTCCCATCATCTTGTTCCATTATTTAGCGCGGAAATAGGAATAGGTGTAATAGGAAAAAAATGGTATTTTGATCAAGAAAACGATTTTTTTGAAATAGAGATGCTATCAAAAAATATTACTGAAGCATCCTTGAACATTATAGGAAAAGTTTTGCTTGTATCTGGAAAATTTGATACGTCAATAAAAGTTTTAACCGTTTTATTAGTTGAACATTTAGAACCCAAGAGACAGAGTGCAACGCCATTATTAAGGGCATTTATCGCATCAACCGAGTTTGCGCTATCATTTGCATATTACGGAAAGGCAAAAAAAATTTATGATGACGAAGTCTTTACGCATTTAGATGAAGATAGCAATGTAGACACATTAAATCAAGCCCTTGATCTCGTATCCAATGCTATAAAGTATCATAGTAGGAATGGGGATTATTATTTACTAAAGGCTATATATACTTTTTTATTGAATCGAATACCAGAATCAAGAGACCCCATAATGAAGGCCATTCAATTTTCGCTACGATCCAGTGGTGTGCCGCATTTATCCGGAGCATTTATCTATATGTTTGATGGAGATATCGAGAGAGGCCTGCGATGGTATAGAAAAGCTAGCAAAAGAACAGTACAGATAAGAACAGCTGAAGAGGTAATTCATTTTATTAAGAGCGTCCTCAAAAAATGTCCTTCTAAAATACAGCTTCATTTGGCTCTTGCTGTTATAAATAATGAGTGGCTTGATCCAAAAGAAGCAAAAAACGAATTTGGAATATTTATTAAAGAAGCTGCAAGGGCTAATGTCTGTGACATTAAATTTATCGATTACGCAAGAAGCGAATTGAGCAAACTAAGTAAGTAGTACCGTTTACCAAATGATCGAATAAGAATATAGTAAAAGGTGACGTCCTACAAGGGGACGCCCTAGCGATGTGGGATGTTCCCAAATAGGACATCAGCATAGGTTGGGCAGAAAAACTGTGAAGAGGGGGTATCTATGAAAGGTCTTGCTTGGTTAGTGTTATTATGTTTTGTACTTAGCGGATGTGCTACTTATAGTGCAGCAAGGTTACCATCGAGTGATGTTACAAGCTTTAACAATTTCCAAGATCAGGATGGGCTTAAAGTCGCCGTTAAGTTTTTCGATGCAAGAGAGAGTAAAAAAGTATTCGGTGTAGATAAGGTTCATGAAGTCTGCCAGCCTGCATATATTATAATAGACAACAGGACAAAAGCTTCATATGAAGTTAAGAAAAGCATGCTAAGTAAACAAAGTATTCCTGCAGAAGAAGTAGCGAAGCAATGTGGTTTTAGTACGGTAGGCAGGGCTACAACATATGGAGTATTAGGTTTATTTGTATGGCCTTTTTTAATTCCTGCAGTAGTTGACGGCGTTGGTTCGGCACAGGCAAATCAGAGAATGCAAGATGATTATATGTATAAAGAAATTAAAGATGATAGGGTTCAGCCTAATGGGTTACTTAATGGGGTAGTATTCTTTGATAAAATGAAAGATGGAGAGGAATTGACAATAAGATTAAGAAATGTAGATACGAGCGAAATCAAACTATTTAGTTTTGTTAAATAAGAGTAAGTAGTACCGTTTACCAAGTTAATCGGGTAAGTGTACCCTCGTCAAAACGTGAGAATTAATATGGCAAAATGTCCTAAATGTAACAAACCGATTCCGTGGTATAAATCAATAACCCATACCAGATGGACAGGGGTTAAATGTAGTTTTTGTGGGACGAGATCTTTTATTAAGCGGAAAGATTTCTATCTCTGGGGATTTCTTCCAACTCTGGTAGGAGCTTTGTCCGGCCTTTTGATCTTTGTTCTTTTTAAACCGGCTAATGATATCTTACCAATTTTATTAGGAATATTTATTGCTGCATTATTTTATTTTACGGTAGGATGGAACAGTACTAAATTAGAAATGCCTAAATAAGAAACGCTTTCCGAGGTAAACGGTCGCGCGGGCAAGGCGAAAGAGATGGAGTGGGAGCGATGAATCAAGTTATTGAGAATATAGAGAAGAGAAGGTCTGTGAGAAGTTATGAATCAAAACCGGTTCCGAAAGACATTTTATCGGCGATAATAGAGGCGGGAAATTGTGCCCCAAGCGGATGTAACGCTCAGGACTGGAGATTTGTCGTTATCCAGGACCGCGAGTTCAGGAAAAAGCTGGCCGGCTTGGCGCTTATCAGGTATAAAAAATGGATGGAAAAAGCGCCTGAACAGTTAAAAGAAATGCGGAAAGATATAGATGCTGTGCAGGGTGACCCTGTTTATTATTCCGCGCCGGTTGTCTTATTTGTCATCGGATCGGGCATGACTACTGATTATGATTCGCCGATGGTGTGCCAGAATATTATGCTCGCGGCGCGGTCATTCGGAATAGGCAGCTGCTGGGTATATTTCGGGCAGTTGGTACTGGATGATCTGCAGGTCCGTAAAGAGCTTGATTTAAAACAAGAGGAAAAAGTCTACGGCCCGATAATTCTCGGGTATCCAAAGGGCGATTTTCCCGAACCGCCGCCGAAAAATCCGCCGTCAATAAAATGGATTTAGGATAAGAAGAGATCAGATGGAAATCAAAGTTCAGAAATTAAGCGATGAGCAGCTGAAAAAGATGGGCGTATTTAAATGGCCCGTATGGACGAAAGAAGCTTCCAGGTTTCCCTGGACATATGACAGCATAGAAGAATGCTACTTTCTTGAGGGGGATGTTACGGTAGAGACAAAAGACGGTAAAAGTGTAACTTTTGGCAAGGGCGACTTTGTTAGTTTCCCGAAAGGGCTTTCATGTACATGGAATATTAAAAAGCCCGTCAAAAAACACTATAATTTCAGCTAAGGATAACAAGGGAGGTTGTGTGGGTGTAATAGAAGCCTTAAAAAAGGGTTTTAACGTAGCAGTCAGGAATCCCGGTTTAGTGCTGGTCATTTTTGCATTCTCGCTGATAAGTAATTTGATCAGCGTACGGATTACGCAGATACCTGTGGCCGGACGATTATCTGCGGTGGGAGCAGCACTACAGTTATTGATATTCGCAGCACTTGTAGTTTTGGTCGATATATTCCTTAAGGGGGGTATTTTAGCAGGTATCAGAGATTATATTAAAGAAGGCAAGACAGGCTTAACCGTATTCGCAAAATACGGGCTGAAGTATTATCTGCGCTTGCTAGGATTGGACGTGGTAATTGTAGCGGCCTTCGCCGCAGTTATTCTGACAGCGCTTTTGATTACGTCGGCAATGATGCTTCCTAAGATTATGATCATTGCAGGGGCAGTTGCGCTACTGTTAGCGGGCATAGGTTTGTATTGGGTAATTCTTTTAGCGGCCATGTCTCCGTACGCCGTAGTATGCGAGGAATTACCCGTAATGAAAGCGCTGGCGCAAAGTGTAACTATAACCAGAAAAGGAATAAACAAAATTACATTACTTTTTTTAATAACAATTCTGATAAGCCTGATCTGGATGGTAGTTGTGAAAGTCATCCCCGTTAATAGTCAAATCCTGCGGGCGGTTCTGGCCGCTGTCTTTGGCGGATATTTCGGCATTACGGTTTCGGCAGGTTTTATGTTGTTGTACCTGTCGTTAATAACAAATAGGTAGTAACGTTACCAAAGAGAGACGATGAGAAACGGCGAAAAGTTAATCAAAACAATAAACATCGGTGTAATTGCGTTTGCGTTGCTGGGTTCCGCGGTTCTTATCGGCGCTTCCGGCGAAAATGCGCAGGCGCTTGACCTGTATTTTGTACGGCATGCCGAAACAGTGGCAAATGCGACAGGGCGGTACAGCGAAAATGCCCAGAATATTTTTTCGAAAGAAGGCGAGTCGCAGATAGCGGAACTGACCAGGACATTAAGCGGTCAGAAATTTGACGCGGTATGCGTAAGCCCGCAGAAACGCACCCGCAGCACAATTCTTCCTTATCTGAAAGAAGCGAACATTACTGCCGAAATATGGCCTGAGCTGGATGAGTGCTGTTATCAGGCGAACAGAAACGTTCAGCCCACGCCTATGGCATTTGCCAAAGACAGGGAGATTATTCTGGATGAGGCGGAGAAGAAATATTTTAAATTCAGGGATGCCGGGTCGAACTATTTTTATAAGGGCGGCAATTACGCGGACGGGCTGCAGCGCATCCGGAAGGCGCGCGACCTTATCAGCGAACGTTTCGGAGGGTCAGGACAATCTGTCCTTATCGTCGGCCATAATCTGTCTGGAGGCCGGCTCATCGAAATGCTGATGGGCAAGGATCCGGACGGCAGCGATTCTCCGGGGAATGCGCGGCTCTGGCACCTGCAAGAACAGCCGGACGGTAAGTTTAAACTGATCAGGTTCAATATTCACCCCGCAGAAAGGTATTTCCGGAAAAGCGACTAGGTTTAAAAAGGCCCACCCTACGCGGTGTAAAACCTTAA
>JAQUMG010000077.1 GCA_028718265.1 Candidatus Omnitrophota bacterium | reverse complement strand
AATTAAAAATTTTAGCTTCGAACAAGCCGAAAATCGGTTTACAAAAGGGCGAAAATTGTTAGCGGTTACTTAGTAGTAAGCGATCCCGCCGTAGGCGGGACGAGGCGACGCGGCAGCGTAAGCTGAGTTATTTCGCCCCCGATTTTCGGTGCAGTGAGAAGCGTTAAAAAATTTTGTAGCCGCGAGGAAAGTATCAATATTATCAGGCGAATAATATTCGCTTGACATTAGCGAGGTGTTAAACTATAATATCACCACTAATCTTCGGGGTGAGGTGAAATTCCTCGACCGGCGGTAAAGTCCGCGAGTCCCAGGGTACCGGGGCAGAACTTGTGCAATTCAAGTACCGATAGTAAAGTCTAGATGGAAGAAGATTAATGTGCCGTTTTGGCGGCAAAGAACGATGTAATTCATATCCCCGAAGAAACTCTTCCGGGGATTTTTTTTGGAGAAATATGAAACTTAACACTATGCAGGAAATAATAAAAGATCTTAAAGCGGGCAAGATGGTCATCGTCATGGACGACGAAAAAAGGGAAAACGAGGGCGATCTCGTTATGTCAGCATCTAAAGTTAAGCCCGACGATATAAACTTTATGGTGCGGTACGGCCGCGGGCTGGTATGCGTGCCGATGGAAGGCGCCCTGCTGGACAAGCTGGGCATCTATTCAATGGTGGGCTCCCCGTCAGATCCGTTTAAAACGGCCTGGGCGATATCTGTTGATGCGAGGAGCGGGATTACCACGGGCATATCCGCCAGAGACAGGGCGCATACTATACATTTTTTAGGTAATAAAAATACCAAACCGTCCGATCTGGTAAAACCCGGGCATATTTTTCCGCTGAGAGCCCGGGAAGGCGGCGTTCTGGTAAGAGCGGGCCATACCGAGGCATGCGTTGATTTAATGAAGATATCGTCTCTTTATCCGGCAGGTGTAATATGCGAAATACTTAACGAAGACGGAACTATGGCGCGCAGCCATCATCTTGACAAATTTGCGGCAGAACGCAATCTTAAGATATGTACGATAGCCCAGATTATAGAATACAGAAGCAAACTGGAGAAACTGGTCGGGCGGATAACCGAAACACGTATACCTACGGATGCCGGTGAGTTTAAATTGGTAGTCTACGAATCAAAGATCGACAAATCTCATCACCTTGCTCTGATAAAGGGCGATTGCGTTAAGAAACCGACACTTGTCAGGGTCCACTCGGAATGTCTTACCGGAGACGTATTCGGCTCGCATAGATGTGATTGCGGCGAACAGCTTCACCGCGCATTAAAAATGATCAGCAAAGAGAAAAAAGGGGTCTTTCTTTATATGAGGCAGGAGGGCCGGGGTATAGGACTTGCCAATAAACTTAAAGCATACGCGCTTCAGGATAAAGGCCTTGATACAGTCGAAGCGAATGCCGCTCTTGGTTTTGAGGCGGATCTCCGGGATTACGGCATAGGTGCGCAGATATTGGCGAATTTGGGACTTAAGGAAATAAGGCTTATCACGAATAATCCTAAAAAGATAATAGGGCTGGAAGGTTACGGCTTGAAAGTCGTCGAGCGCGTGCCGCTCGTGGTATCACCGAATAAAGTAAATGCGAGATATCTGAAAACAAAAAAGGATAAACTGGGGCATTACCTGGAGGTGTAAAGATGGAAAAAACGATAAAAGCAAATCTGATAGCAAAAGATAAGAAGTTCGGTATCATCGTGTCGCGTTTCAACGAGTTCTTAAGCTCAAAACTTCTGGAAGGCGCGATCGACACGCTTAAGCAGCACGGAGCTCAGGATAACTCCATAGACATTGTGTGGGTTCCCGGAGCCTTCGAAATCCCTGTCGTTGCACAAAAGATAGCAAAGTCAAAGAAGTACGATTCTGTAATATGCCTCGGCACGGTTATTCGCGGCGAGACACCGCACTTTGATTACATAGCAAGCGAAGTTGCGAAAGGCGTATCCAAAGTGTCGCTTGATACCGGTATTCCCTGCGCATTCGGCATTATAACTGCCGATAATCTTGAGCAGGCGATAGAGCGAACCGGTACGAAACAGGGCAACAAAGGCAGAGACGCCGCCATGAGTGCGATAGAGATGGCAAATCTGCTCGAAAAGATTTAGAGATACACATGCGAAAACGTACAAAAGCGCGCGAATACGCCCTGAAAATTCTGTATCAGATGGAAATAACCAAAGATAACGAAAAGGACTCTGTTAAGTCGTTCTGGGAAAGAGAGTCCGAAACGGAGGGGTCCGTCAAAGATTTCACCGGCCAATTGGTTAAGGGAGTAACTGATAACATAAAAGAGATAGACGCCAAAATAAGCAAATACGCTACCAACTGGCAGATTGACAGAATGGCAGTGATAGATAGAAATATCCTCAGGATGGCGACGTTCGAGATCCTGTACCTGGACGACATTCCGCCTAAAGTCTCTATAAACGAAGCCGTCGATATAGCCAAAAAATACGGAGATAATAACTCCGGTAAATTCGTAAACGGCATACTCGACAAAATCAATAAAATGAAAACGGAAAAATGAAAAAGTTTGCAGACCTTCATGTCCATACATTCCATTCCGACAGTACTTTTACGCCTGAACAGGTAGTGGACGTGGCGCATAAAGGGGGACTTGCCGGGATAGCGATCACCGACCATGATAACGTTGCCGGGATAGATCCCTCAATCGGTTTCGCCGGCAAGTACGGCATGGAAATCATAGCAGGAGTAGAACTGACAGCGGAAGTAGATAACCTTGAGATCCACATACTCGGTTATTTTATTGACTGGAAAGCCGAGTGGTTCGAAAAGAAGCTGGTAAAGATCCGCCAGGCGAGATTAGAGCGCATTCACGCTATGATAGAAAAATTAAAAAAACAGGGAGTGGACATAGATCCTAAAAAAGTATTTGCCTTAAGCGGCCCCGGGGCCGTAGGGAGGCTGCATCTTGCGACGGTTCTCTATAACGAAGGGATCATATCCTCGATAAGCGAAGCATTCAGGAAATATATCGGCCAGAGCGCTCCCTGTTATGTGAGAAAATACAAACTTACGCCGAAAGAAGCGATGGATATGATATTGAAATTAGGCGGCGTACCCGTTCTTGCTCATCCGCATATACTGGGAAGAGACGATCTTATTCCGGGTTTTATAAAAGACGGATTGAGGGGCATGGAGGTTTACCACACCGAGCATTCCAGTGCCGCGACTTCTCGTTACAGAGATATTGCCTCCCGCTATAATCTCGTAATGACGGGCGGCTCCGATTGCCACGGAATGGGAAAAGGGCGTGTCCTTTTAGGTAAGGTAAAAGTTCCTTACTCATTAGTAGAGACATTAAGGGAAGAATCAGCTAAGATCAGGGCTTCCAATGAAAAAAAATGATCCGGCCGATAAGCGTTATATGGCACTGGCCATATCTTTGGCTAAAAAAGGGACAGGGAAAACAAGTCCCAATCCTGCCGTCGGAGCAGTACTCGTCAAAAACGGAAAAATAATCGCCGCAGATTATCATAAAAAAGCAGGCCTGCCTCACGCGGAGGCGCTGGTCATGAAAAAGGCCGGCCGGGATGCGCGGGGAGCCACTTTGTATTGCACGTTGGAAGCATGTACTCATTACGGAAAGACCCCGCCGTGCGCAGATATGGTCATAAAAAGCGGCATAAAAAGAGCCGTATTTGCGATGAAAGACCCGAATCCCATAAATGACGGAAAAGGCATCGCTAAGCTGAAAAGAGCGGGGGTAGAAACCGAATGCGGACTCATGGAAGCCGGCGCAAAACGTCTTAACCGCCCGTTTATAAAGTTTATGAAAAAACGGCTGCCGTATGTGACCATAAAAATAGCCGAAAGCCTTGACGGAAAGACAGCGGATAGTAAAGGTAATTCAAAATGGATAACTTCCGAAGGGTCCAGAAAACTCGTTCATAGATTACGTGCACAAAATGACGCGGTTATGATAGGAATAAATACATTACTTAAAGATAACCCGCTGCTTACCAACAGATATTACCGCGCTGCAGGCAGGCAGCCGCTCCGGGTTATTTTAGATACGGAATTACGTACCCCGACGACCAGCAGGGTGCTGAAAAGAGGCAAAGATTGCGGAGCAGTATTAATAGCCGGCGGCAGAGGCGCTTCTGCGCAAAAAAAATCAGCGCTTGAAAAAAAAGGTGCAGAAGTCGTATTCTTGCCCGTAGAAAACGGCCGCGTTAAACTTGTTTCGCTTTTGAAATATTTAGGGAATATGGGTGTGATGTCGGTGCTGTGTGAAGGCGGCGGTGAAATAGTTTCATCATTGATAAGAGAGCGCCTGGCCGATGAGATATATTTTTTTATAGCACCTGAAATATTAGGCGGGAAGTTATCGCCGACCGCATGCGGCGGTCCTCCATCCGATATAAAACACCCGGCCGGAGTTAAAAATATTAAAATAGAAAAGATCGGGCCTGACATTCTGATAAGGGGAGATCTGTGATGTTTTCGGGAATAATAGAAGATAAAGCCGTAGTTAAAAAGGTTATTAAAAATCCTGGCGGTGTAAAGATAGCCATAGAATCACAGAAAGTATCGCAAGACGCAACTATAGGCGACAGCATCTCCGTAAACGGCGTATGTCTTACTGTCGTGGATGTCGACAAAAAAACTTTACAGTTTGATGTAATGTCCGAAACGTTGCGGGCAACCACCATTTCCGAACTTAAAATCGGCGATATCGTGAATGCCGAGAGGTCGCTGAAAATGGGGGATAGGATATCCGGCCATTTTGTGACCGGCCATATAGACTGTATAGGCATTATAAGTTCCGTAAAAAAAGAACCAAATGACTATACCATGGAGATCAAAGTTCCGGCAGAAAAGGCGCTGTATTTAGCCGGTAAAGGGTCTGTAGCCGTTGACGGAATAAGCCTGACTATCGCCGGGAATCGAAGCGGCTATTTTAAGATATCGCTTATACCATTGACGCTTAAGATGACATCACTGGAGTCGAAAAAAAACGGGGATAAGGTCAATATAGAATTTGACATTCTTGCCAAATATGCCATGCGTAATTCCGGACACTCAGCAAGTAAAATTGACTCAGAATTTTTAAGACGGCACGGTTTTGCTTAATTATACTTCCGGGCTTGACATTTTCGAAAATTCGACTATACTACTTGTAAGTGAATTCATTAAGGTAGTCCCTCTCCGCCTTAGGCGGATCGGGACGATTTTCTACCGAAAATCGGAGGAAAAGAATGAAAAATAAAACAGCCGTAATTATCATATCCGTAATTATTATATGTCTTTTTGCTATTCAGTCGACATCTTTTGCTCAGAACAATATGCTGCGTAAACTTGGCCGTGGTTTTGCAAACGTTGCGACGGGAGCCATAGAAGTTCCCAAAGCAATCCAGGAGACATTTTACGAAGAGGGTCCGATTGCCGCGGGCAGCTGGGGCTTATTCGACGGCCTTTATAAATTTGTAGCAAGAACGGTAGTGGGGGTGTACGAAATAATCTCATTTCCGATACCGCTTCCTGCCGATTATGCGCCTATAGTAGAGCCGGAATTCCTCTTTTCGCCGCAAGAATAGGCAGAAACGCAGAAAATGCTTTTTCCATGGGGATCTCTTAATCAGAGGTCCCCATTTTTTGTCGATTCAGTACGATAGCTAATTTTTGGTTGACTATACTTAGCGTAAATACTATAATCATCTATTACGTTATAATTATACGGTATGATTGTAATCTCTCGATTCCTCTTATTCATCGGAATCTCGGGAGAAATTCGTACCTATAACTTATGTCGGCTTTTGCCTCCATAAGTTATGTACTCATTTACGGGGCGTAGCGCAGCTTGGTTTGGCGCGCTTGGTTCGGGACCAAGAGGTCGGCGGTTCGAATCCGCCCGCCCCGACCACTAATAAGGCCACTATTGAACTTATGAAAAAGCGTGTTCACATTTACTATTCCGGAATGGTGCAGGGGGTCGGCTTCAGGTTTACTGCGGAAGAGATGGCGAACACTCTCGGATTAACAGGCTGGGCAAAGAATCTGCCGGACGGCAAAGTAGAAGTTTTATGCGAAGGGGAAAAAGCAGATCTCGTATCTTTTATTGATAAGATGAAAAGCGGGTCGATGAGAGATTATATCAGATCCGCAGACGTTGAATGGGGCGAGTCACGGAATGAATTCGAAAATTTCACCGTACTATTTTAACTATTTTCTGGAGAACTAGAATGGCAAAAATTGTAGAAGTCAGGAATCTGAGCAAGCATTACAAAAATGTTATGGGTGAGAAAGTTTTTAAAGCGCCTAATGACGTATCTCTGGATGTAGAAAAAGGCGAGATATTCGGACTGCTTGGGCCTAACGGCAGCGGCAAAACCACGCTGCTTAAATTGCTCCTTGGGCTGATATTTCCTACTGCCGGGAAAGCAATGGTGCTGGGCAAGAGCCCGAGAGACGTTGCATCAAAAAAGAAGATAGGATACCTGCCCGAAAACCCGTATTATTACGATTTCCTCACTGCGGTGGAGCTTTTGCAATTTTACGGCTCTTTATCGGGTTCCAACTCGCGTATTATAAAAGACAGGGCGCATTCGCTTCTCGAAGAGGTCGGCCTCGCCGGTTTTGCTAAAATGCGCATACGCAACTTCTCCAAAGGGATGCTTCAGCGCATAGGCCTTGCCATAAGCCTGGTCAATGACCCCGAGCTTATTTTTCTGGATGAGCCCACCATAGGCCTTGATCCGATCGGAACGGTAGAGATACAGAATTTCCTGCTCCGGTTAAAATCGGAAGGCAAAACGATATTTTTGTGCAGCCATATATTATCGCAGGTGCAGGATTCGTGCGATTCAATAGCCATAATACATAAGGGGAATCTGATAAAAAAAGGCAGGCTGAACGAATTATTAATTGCAAAAGACGAATTATCATTAGTCGTGAAGGGCTCAAAGACGGCGGCAGCGCGAGAGAAGCTGCGCATCTCTGCCAGGCAGAGCGGCTATGAAGTAGTCGATATGGCCGAAAAGAAAGATTCGCTGAAAGATCTTTTTATTAAACTAATCAACGAGGAGAAAAAGAAGTGAGAAATATATTATTGATTGCCTCTATAACTTACAAAGAAGCCGTGCGCAACAAACTGCTGAACGTTCTTATAATTTTTGCGATTATCGCGATTGCCTCAACGCGATTTTTTGTCCGGTTTGCGCCTAGCGAAGAATTGAAGATAATACAGGATACCTCGCTCGGAATAATAAGATTCGTGGGCATGCTCATTACGGTGTTTGTGACCGGGGGACTCCTGCCGCGCGAAATAGAGAAAAGAACCATAATGACGGTGCTTTCTAAGGCCGTAAGCAGGACCCAGTTTTTGTTCGGGAAATTTTTGGGCGCACTTTATGCCATATTCGCCAATATGATAATAATGAGTGCTATTTTACTGGTAATCGTTTATGCCAAGAGCAAGGGGTTTAATGTAGAAATTATAAAAGCGCTTATGTTGACGTCCATGGAATTTATTGTTCTTGCCTCAATAACGCTGTGCATTTCTACGCTGGCGTCCGAGATATTCAACATAATATCCGGTATACTGATATTCATAATAGGCCACCTAACTAATTATCTTCCTCATATGGCTGAGGATTTTCCGGGTGCCGGCATGAAGGCGCTGCTGATATCGATTTATACAATACTTCCTAATTTCGAAAATTTTAATGTGCAGAACGCCGTTGTTCTGGGTACTAAAATTTCGATGCAATACCTCGGTAAAGTTATCTCCTATGGCTTCGCCTATTCCGCAATAATGCTGCTTTTAGGGTATCTCTTCTTTGCCGAAAGGGAGATGTAATGTTTTTCAACGTTCCCCGCATGCGTAAATATATCATCTCAGGTATTATTGCCGGTTTGTTTATGGTGATACTCGTATTACAGGCATCCATCGATTACAGCCGCGTTACCGAAGACCTCGCAGAATCCATGATTATCATGCCCGGGGAGTTTGTCACCAATTTTGTTATAGGAGGTTTCAGAGGCATAGCGGTGGATTTATTATGGCTAAGTATAGACGAGATGTGGCACACCGGTAAGTGGTTTGAGATCATTCCGCTGCTTCGTGGTATAACGTGGATGCAGCCCCATTTTCTTGAAGCGTGGGAGTTAGGTG
>JAQUMG010000076.1 GCA_028718265.1 Candidatus Omnitrophota bacterium | reverse complement strand
CGATGCGGATTTAACGGATAACGTTTCCGCAACGATCAGGGTGGTAAATCAGAGAGATTGGAACGTAAGGATATGGGATCAGGCGAACGGCGTTTATATATATCCCAGCGCCGGGGGTACCGGATTAGCGAACGATGATCACTATGGTTCAGATGAGGAATTCAAAATAGATGTTGACCTTGCTTATGTGACGTTGAAAGAATTCTATTTTGCACCTCTGACAGTGAAAATCGGACGTCAGGACATTTGGTTCGGTAAGGGATTCATTATCGGAGCCAATGGCTGGCAGGATCCGCAGCACCAGCTGTCAGGCGACGAATGGTCAGTCCTGAATGCATTTGACGCAATCAGAGCGACTTGGGATTTTGCTCCTTGGACGTTGGATGCAGTATATGCCATGATCAATGAAAATGACATCGGATCGAATGACGATGAACAGCTGTACGGATTGAACCTTGGGTGCGATCTGAAACAGTATAAGAATGCCGAAGCCGAATTGTATTATTTCGTAAAGGATGATCAGGCTCTTCGCATGATCGCCGGCGGCGGTCCTTCAAGTGCTGTAAAAGAAGGCAACATGATTCATACCGTAGGCGCCAGGGGCAGCTTTGATCCTCACGAAGCCGTTACTATCTGGGCAGAAGGTGCGGTTCAGATTGGTAGCTATTATCGCGGTATAAACCAGATAGATGAAAGACCAAGAGCGGCCGGAGCAGTTGATGTCGGCGGCGAGCTCAGACTTTGGGAAAATCAGTATGCATGGAAACCCAAACTGGGCGCAGAGTACATTTTCTATTCAGGCGACGATATATCAAAGGATGTTAATAATACTGACCATGCGTATCACGGATGGGACAGGATGTATCGCGGTAAAGTCGATAGCGCCATACACGAATGGTACAATGTGCTTTACACTAACAGTATAAACAATGCCACGGTTGCAGATGCCGGAGATACAAACCTTCATCAGTTTGTCTTAATGGGTTCATTACAGCCCATGGATAACCTGAAGGTAAACGGCAGATGGATCGATTTCTGGTTAGACCAGAATGCCACAGCAGTATTCGGCGGCGGCAACGCCCACGTCGGTAATGAATTGGACGTAGAATTTAACTACGACTATACCGAAGATGTGTCATTTGGTCTATTGACGGCATGGTTCTGGTCCGGCAATCATTATATTCAGCCGGAAAAGTACGGCCCAGCCGCTGTAGCAGGTGGCTCACAGTCGAAGTCCAAGGACGTAGCTACAGAAATCGTTGGTACTTGCAAAGTTAGTTTCTAGTTAGTTAGCTAGTTAGCTATTTAGTGTAGAAAGCCCAGTCTCGCCATCGGCGGGACTGGGCTTTCTATTTCAGCCATAGTACATTGACAAGCGCGGTGGAATTATGTATACTAAATTTCCTATATGACTGAGAAAGAAATTAAAAAGTTTTTGGAATGCTGCACTATATGCCCTCGAGATTGCAGGGTGAACCGCAATAAGGGCGAAATCGGCTTTTGCAAGGCAGGCGACAAGACAGAGGTCTATTCCGTGCACCTTCACTTCGGCGAAGAACCTCCTATATCAGGATATAACGGCTCAGGAACAATATTTTTCGCGCACTGCAATCTGCGCTGTGCATATTGTCAGAATTATAAATTAAGCCAGGTCGAACACGGCAAAGATTTTGATGTTAAAGAACTCGCCTCTCTCATGATATCTCTCCAGACAGAGAAAGCTCACAACGTCAATCTTGTTACGCCTACTCACTTCGCGCCAAATATTGCAGCGGCTATAATCAGTGCCCGAAAAATGGGCCTTACAATTCCTGTCGTTTATAACTCAAGCGGCTATGAAGCGGTTAAGACACTGGCCCTTTTAGGTGGCCTAATTGATATATATCTTGTCGATATGCGTTATGGCGATAATAAGGAGGCTGCCAAGTATTCGGCCTGTCCGGATTACGTCGAAGTCAACCAGGCTGCGGTAAAGGAGATGTACAGGCAGGTCGGGAATTTGAAAATAGCCAAGGACGGCATAGCCGAAAAAGGCGTGATTATACGGCATCTTGTCCTTCCTAATGATATCAGCGGTACCGAGGCAGTCCTTAAGTTTATATCACAGAACCTTGGCAGAGACGCGTATATTTCTTTTATGAGCCAGTATTATCCGGCTTATAACGCCTTCAGGTACGAAAAAATTTCCCGGCGGATAAACAAAAAAGAATACGCCGGAGCGCTGGCAACTCTGGAAAAATATAACCTGAGAAACGGATGGGTCCAGGAATATATGGATGGCGCCGTTGATAATGACTTCGCCGGCACTAATATCGTGCCTGATGTCTAACCTACGCCGCACTTGAAGAATGCGGTGAGCTGTGATAGAATAAATCTCATGATGAAACGAACGCAGTATATAACTATGGCCCTGTTTATTGTTTTTATTGCCGCTCCGGCTTATGGCGGCACGAGTATATTTGACAGGGGGCCTTCCGAAGATGCGCGGGAACAGGAAGAAAAAATTTTCAAAGCCACTAACGCCGAAGAAGCTCTTGTGAAAGGCGATTACGAGGAAGTCCTTCGTATAGGCAAAACCTATCTTGATCGGAAACCGAAGCGCGACGAGCAGATAAGGTGCCTTATCGGAAAAGCGCTCCTTAAATTAAAAAGATTCGACGAGGCGCGCGACCATTTTTTAAAAGTAGCGGAGAATAGCAAGGATAAAAAATTTTTAGCCGAGGCAAATATAGGAATCGCCGATTCTTATTATCTGGACGGTGAATACAGGCAGGCCAGGGACTATTACGAAAAGGCAGCCAGGCGCTTTCCGGATTCAGACAGGTTGAATGTAGTTTATTACAGGCTGGGCGACTGTTATTCAAAATTGGAAAACGCGGCGACAGCTAAAGAGTATTACGATAAACTGCTCAGGCTTTATCCGGATAGTCTCGAAGCCAAACTCCTTAAAGGCGAAGGTTCCGGTTTAATAACTTACAGCGTTCAGGTAGGATCATTTAACAGGATCGAAAATGCGGAGAAATTACGCGAAGAACTTAAGGTAAAAGGATTTGACGCAAATATCCAGACGGTGAACGTAGACGGTCAGTCTTTTTTCAGAGTCAGAATCGGGAGTTATTCCCGTATGAGAGATGCCGAGGATATGGCAAAAAACCTGCAGAATAAAGGTTATGCCGCGAAGGTGTGCCCATAGTGAAACCCCGAGAGGTTGATGTTTAATTTCTATATATCCGCATTTTTGGCAGATTTGGCTTTAGGAGCGGTTCTTTTGTCGATACCGCTCTTTCTTATTTATATGTTCGGCGCCACCTCGCTCACGTTAGGTGTTTTCGGCGCCATTGGCTCATTGGTCTATTCTGCAGGAGTAATCATAGTAGGCGGTATGGCCGATAGATTCATCCGGCGAAAAATTCTCCTGGTGGGATGCTGTCTTTTTATATCGGCGAATTCCGTCCTGCCTTTTCTTAAAACCACGGAACAGGTGCTAATAGCTTATATAGTTGGCAGCGCATCCATGTGTATGTTTTGGCCTACACTGCAGTCATGGCTTTCCCAGGGGCTGAATAAACACAAACTTGTAAATTCGCTCATGATATTTAACATATCGTGGAGCGCGGGGCTTATGCTGGGATTTTTCTTCGCGGGTTTCTTATTCGCGTTTAATCCGAAGGCGCCCTTCGCCCTGGGCGTTCTATTAGTTCTGGCCGTAATAGCGTTTTTATACAGACAGCCGCTTGTACCGCCGGAGAAGAATGGCGGGGGCGAACGCGCGATCCCCGAAATCGACAAGAACAGGCCGGCTAATCATGCGGTTTTCCTGTATGTAGCCTGGTGCGCGAATTTTGTGAGTTGGTTTAATGTCGGTATTATGCGGAATCTGTTTCCGAAGCTGGGTACGGAATTGGGTTTTTCCGCAGGCATGGTGGGAATTTTTATATTTGTAATAACACTTGCCCAGACCGTAATGTTTTTCATTCTCGGCAAAACGCATAAATGGCATTATAAATTATGGCTTTTAATTTTATTTCAACTCTTTGCTTTTTTCTCTTTATTGGCAGTGGCTTTCTCTTCGCAGACTGCGCACCTTATTATTGCGATGATCTTTTTAGGGTTATCTTGCGGAATGACGTATTTTTCCAGCATATTCTATAGTTTATACGGTTCGGCGGATAAAGGGAAGAAGAGCGGCCTCCACGAGGCCTTTCTCAGTGCGGGTGCTTTTTTTGGGCCGTTAGCCGGCGGATTCTTGGCGCAAAAATTCGGCATCCGCGCTCCTTATATCGTTGCGGCAGCGGTATCGATAATTGCAGTGGCGGCAGAGGCGGCGTTGGTCAAGTTTATCGCCGGAAACGTCAGAAAACATGAATAAAACTAAGCCGAAGATAATATTTTTGTTAGGCCCGACGGGAGTCGGCAAGAGCGAGTTTGCGGTAAAACTTGCCAGGAAGATAAACGGCGAGATTATCTCCTGCGATTCCATGCAGGTTTATAAAGGCATGGCGATATTGAGCCAGTATCCCTCTTATGAACTGCGCAGAACTATTTCTCATTATCTTATCGGAATTTTGAAGCCCTCGCAAGAATGGAGCGCGGCCGATTTTATAGAAAAAGCAAAAAAAATCACAGATGAAATAATCAGGCGCGGCAAGGTGCCTATAATAGCAGGCGGTACCGGTTTATACGCGAGGGCCTTCATAGAGGGATTGTTTCCGTCTCCGGCGAAGGACGAAAAATTGCGGAGAAAGATTTACAAAGAGGCCAGGCAGGCAGGAAACGCAAAAATATATGACAGGCTGGCCGGCATAGATCCTGTTTACGCCGCCAAGGTACATCCTAATGATACAAGAAGAATAGTAAGGGCGCTGGAAGTCTATAAGTTAACCGGCAGGCCGATATCCGAACAGCACAAAGAGACAATCGGCCTTAAAAACGAATACGACATCTCGGTTTTTATATTAAATAGAAACCGCGATGAATTGTACGGACGCATAAATAGGCGCGTAGATGATATGTTCCGGCGTGGCGCAGCTAAAGAAGTAGAAAAATTAAAGCGGCTTAGATTGAGCAGAACCGCGAAAGCGGTATTGGGGTATAAGGAGATCGATGATTATATTAACGGTAAGACAGGGCGTGACGAGGCAAAGGACCTGATTAAAATAAACACAAGGCGCTATGCAAAACGGCAGCTGACATGGTTCAGGCGCGAAAAAGGCGCAACATGGCTGAAGTTAGGCGGCAACGACAAGGTCTTGATAAACAAGATATGGAAAAAGCTATATTAGTTACAGTCAGACACGCGGAAGAAGACTCGAACTGGAGCATAGAAGACCTCTATGATGAACTGAGGGAGCTTGTCCTTTCCAGCGGAGTAAAGATTGCCGGCGAAATTTTTGCAAGGTGCTCCGAATTTTCGCCTAGATGTTTAATAGGTAAAGGCAAAGTGGAGGAGATAGCGGGAGTAGCCGAAGACGAGGGCGCCGATGTCGTAATATTCAACCACGATTTAAGCGGGACCCAGCAGAGAAATCTTGAGGACACCGTCGGCATAAAAACCATCGACAGGACACAACTTATCCTCGATATATTCGCTCAGAGAGCCCATTCAAAGGAAGGAAAGATACAGGTGGAATTGGCCCAGCTGACATATCTTTTGCCTAAGCTGGTAGGGAAAGGCATAATGCTTTCCAGGCTCGGCGGCGGCATAGGTACCCGCGGCCCCGGCGAACAAAAACTGGAGATAGACAGGCGGAAGATAAGGGATAAAATAGCGCGCCTGAAAAAAGACCTGGACGACGTAACGGCACAAAGAGATGCGCGCCGTAAAAATAGAGAAAGATTTTCTGCTTCGACTATTGCCATAGTGGGCTATACAAACGCAGGGAAATCCACTCTTTTTAATGTGCTTACCAAGGCGGACGTGTATGTCAAAGATAAACTTTTCAGCACCCTTGATCCCACGGTGAGAAGATATGTTCTTCCGGATAATCAGAGTATTCTTTTTGCGGATACGGTAGGTTTTATACATAATCTTCCGCACCATCTGGTAGAGTCTTTTAAGGCCACTCTGGAAGAAGCCGTTCACGCAGATATCCTTCTTCACGTCATAGACGCCAGCCATCCGAAAATAAACGAGTGTACCCTGGCCGTAAAGAAGGTTTTAAAAGACCTTGGCATAGAGGATAAGCCCGTAATAAATGTATTGAACAAAAAAGACAAGATAAGCGACAATATGCTGCTTTTGAATATCGAAAGGCAGTTTGAATCGCCGGTTGTAATATCGGCCCTGAAAGAAGACGGTATTAATGAGCTGGTGGAAAGACTTAGCCTTGAATTATCACGACTCACAACCAGGATAAGGGTGTTATTGCCGCATACCGAGATGAAAAAATACAGTTTAATACGGCAGTACGGCAAGGTCCTGAAAGAAGAATACAGAAAGGATTCCATATATATAGAAGCGAAGATTCCTATCAGGCTTGTTTCGGTATTTTCAAAAAATAAAAGTTTAAAATGACTTGACAAACCGAAATAGAGTGATAAAATAGCAGATTAGCACTCTAAGAAACAGAGTGCTAATCTATCTAAAAGTGAGATTTGGCTATGCATGTTTCAAAGAAATTAAATAAGAGGCAGGAAGAAGTCTTGAGGATAATCGTGAACTCTCACGTGCATTCGGCTATGCCCGTAGGGTCAACTTGTGTCGCCGATATCCTGGGCTTATCGAGCGCGACCATACGGAACGTTATGGCGGAGCTCGAAGAGCTGGGTTTCATCATGCATCCGCACACGTCCGCCGGAAGAGTTCCTACGGACGAAGGCTATAGATATTACATAGATTCTTTAATGCAGGTCAAGGATCTGAGCGGTAACATAATGGGGTCCATCGAAGAAAATTACCACCAGGGCGTTAACTCGGCTGAAGACGCCATGGAAAGGACATCCAGCCTTATATCGGATCTTACCAAGTATGTCGGCATAACCGTGGTGACGCAGTTTGAAAAGGTGTATCTTGACGGCACGAGCCACATACTTGAGCAGCCCGAGTTCAGAGACTTTAAAAAATTATACGCCATCTTCAGGTGTTTCGAGGATAGGGATATCATACTGCATATTTTATGCGGCGAAACGGACGAAGGAAAACTTGCAATTTCCGTAGGCAGAGAAAATAAACTGGGTTATCTGCAAGATTGCAGCATCGTGAGCAGGGGCTATAAAAAAAGAGGTAAGGTTTCAGGAAGATTGGGTGTCATAGGGCCCAAGCGTATGGTATATGAAAGAGTAGTGCCCATGGTAGATTTTTTAGCTACTATGTTATCCGAAGTATTGGACGAAATTGATGGAAGATAATAAAAATAACTCCGACATGATGGTTTCCAAAAAAGAATATGAAGCTCTTCAGGATAAATACCTGCGGGCATGCGCCGAGCTTGAGAATACGAAAAAGCGCCTCGAGAAGGAGAAAACAGATTCCGTAAGATACGCCAACGACGTCCTGATTTTGGAATTTTTGCCGATATTGGATAATCTGGAAATAGCGGAAAAGCATATAAAAGAGGCGAAAGATTTTAAAGCAGTGCAGGAAGGCGTAGATATGATACAGTTGCAGATGCAGGGTTTTTTGAAAGAAATAGGCGTTGAAAGGATAAAGACCGTAGGAGAAAAATTTGATCCTCATCAGCACGAAGTGGTGGAGGTAGTAGAATCAGAGGAAAAGAGCGACGGGCTCATAGTAGAGGAATTGAAGCCGGGATACAGGATAAATGGCAGGTTATTGAGACCGGCGTTCATTAAGATTGGTAAGAAAAAAGATAACGGTAAATGATCATACAAAGGAGACGAGTATGGCTAAAATAATAGGAATAGACTTAGGTACATCAAATTCAGCGGCGGCATACATGGAGGGGGGCAAACCCGTAATTATTCCTTCTGCTGAAGGGGCTGGTGTTGCTTCGGGCAAGGCTTTTCCTTCTTACGTTGCGTTTACAAAGGACGGGCAGAGATTGGTCGGCGAACCTGCACGGCGCCAGGCGGCTATAAATGCAGAAGGAACCATACAGGCCGCAAAACGCAAGATGGGTTCAGATTTTAAATTCAAGGTTTATGGTAAAGAATATACGCCTCAGCAGATATCGGCGTTTATTTTACAAAAGATAAAGCAGGATGCGGAATCGTATTTGGGCGATAAAATAGAA
>JAQUMG010000075.1 GCA_028718265.1 Candidatus Omnitrophota bacterium | reverse complement strand
CGATTTTAAACGGAGAATAGAAATCCTTCAGCACCTTCAGCCAATCCAGCTTGCCCTCTTCTATTTCGTCCAGCTCTTCTTCAAGGTAAGCCGTAAATTTTATATCAAGTACCCTGGGAAAATGTTTGGTCAGAAGTTCCGTAACAATCATACCGAGCTCGGTTGGATGAAGGTACCCTTTTTCCCTTTTGACATAATTCCGGAATATAATCGTAGAAATTATAGGCGCATATGTGCTGGGCCGGCCGATGCCTTTTTCTTCCAGTTCTTTGACTAAAGAAGCGTCCGAGAACCTGGGCGGAGGATTTGTAAAATGCTGGGAAGGTTCCAATTTAACCAGCGATAACAGTTCTTTTTCCCTAAGAGGCGGCAGCGTATTCGGCTCTTTATCTTCCTGATTATACAAAGCGGTGAATCCGTTAAAAAGCACTTTAGTACCGCTGGCCCTGAAGATACATTTCCCCGCTTCGATATCGACACTGACTACAAGATTCTGAGCGGCCTCCATCTGGCTGGCAACAAACCTGGTCCATATAAGTTCATATAATTTATGCTGCGCCGGCGTCAAATACTGCTCTATTGCGTTCGGTTCATGCAAGGGCAGACTCGGTCTTATGGCTTCGTGGGCCTCCTGGGCACTTTTTCTTGCTTTGTATTTATGCGGCTCGGGCGGACAATATTCTTTGCCGAATTTCGTAACTATATAGTCCCGCACTGTATCAACCGCATCTTTTGATACGTTGACAGAGTCGGTCCTCATATAAGTTATAAGACCTGTTACCTCCTTATCGCCGAGCGCTATACCTTCGTAAAGTTCCTGTGCCACTTTCATAGTCTTACTCACGGAGAAACCGAGTTTATTAAAGGCATCCTGCTGCATTTTGCTTGTGGTATACGGCGGGTTGGGAGATCTCCGCTTTTTAGTCTCTTTTATATTTTTTACTATGAAATTTTCATTTTTGAGGTTAGTTACAATATCTTCCGCCTCTTTTCCGGTTTTTAATTTCGGCTCGACCCCGTCTATCAATATCAATTTAGAATTAAACGGGTTATAATTATTCTTGGACTCAGGATGAGCTGCCGGCGCTGCGAGAGAACCGCGCTTTTTTAAGAGCGCCTCTACTTCCCAGTATTCTTCGGGGATAAATGCTTTTATCTTATTTTCCCGATCAACGACCAATCTGAGAGCGACCGATTGCACCCTGCCTGCGCTCAATCCGCTGCCTACTTTTTTCCATAATAGCGGGCTCAGGCTGTATCCTAAAATCCTGTCGAGTATTCTGCGCGCCTGCTGTGCATTGACTTTATTTATGTCGAGAAGATGCGGATTCTTAAAGGCTTCTTTGATAGCTTTTTCGGTTATTTCATGAAAGGTAACGCGGTGGATATTATTAGTTAAATCCGAAAGCTGCTCTTTCAGATGGTAAGCTATTGCTTCGCCCTCTCTGTCCGGATCCATCGCCAGATAGACATCTTCAGTTTCCCTCGCGCCCTTTTTAAGGTCTGCGAGAACTTTGCGTCGTTTCGCCATAACTATATATCTGGGCTTAAAATTGTTTTCAACATCGACGCCCATCTCGCTTTTAGGAAGGTCCACCACATGCCCCATCGAAGAAAGTATTATATAGTTGTCGCCTAAAAACTTATTTATAGTCTTGGATTTAGTCGGTGATTCCACTACTACCAGATGTTTTGCCATGATTTTCCTTGTTTTATTTCAATATGAAATTCTTGCCGGGAAGTTCCATTATTATATTTTTTATCTCCAGCTTTACAAGAAGCCCTGCGACCTTATCGACGCTCATATTTGTCTTTTCTGCCAGTTCGTCTATGTAAACCGGATCGTAACTTAAAAGATCCTTCATCATGTTCTCTTCCGGTGTCAAGTACACTTCTTTCCCGGCTGATGCACCGTTCGTTTTTTCACGGCGCTTGCTGTAATATTTCAGGTTGCTTTGGATTTCCTCGATAACGTCATCGGCTGTCTCTATAAGCTTAGCGCCCTCTTTTATCAGTTTATTAGTGCCCGTACTTACTTTTGAGTCTATTCTTCCGGGCATGGCGAAAACTTCCCTGTTCTCTTCCAGCGCGAAATTCGCAGTTATAAGTGCCCCGCTGTTTTCGGCGGCCTCGACCACCACTACACCCAGAGAAAGGCCGCTTATGACTCTGTTACGCCGCGGAAAGTTGAACCTCTCCGGAGACGTATCCATGGGAAATTCCGAAATAACCGCGCCCTTTTCGCATATTTCGTCGGCAAGTTCCCGGTTTTCAGGAGGATATATCCTGTTCAGGCCGCTGCCTAATACCGCGATCGTTCTTCCCGATTTGAGGGCGCCTTTATGAGCGGCCGTATCTATACCGCGTGCCATTCCGCTTACCACTGTTATCCCGCGCGATGCCAGGTCTGCGCTCAACTTTTCGCAATTGGATATTCCGTAATGGGACGGTATCCTTGAACCGACGACGGCCACCGCGTCGCAATCTTCCGGATTAATCTGTCCCTTAATATAAAGGACGACCGGAGGCGAATAACTATTCTTCAGATTTTGAGGATAGCCGGAATCAAATACGCTCACGGCATATACGCCTTTTTTCTCCATTAAGCGCAATTCTTTATCAAGATTCTGCTTTTTTAACGATACTATCTTTTCCGCTATAATATCCCCTATCCCCTCCATCGCCGCTAAATCGCGCTTCGATGCTTCCAATATGCGCGACGGCTCATTGTAAAATTCAAGCAGGTTCTTCAGTTTATTAAAACCGAGATTCTCCACCATATTCAATAATATATAATCTTCTAAATGTTTCATATCTTACCTGCCGAATTTGGTAACTTTCCTGTATATCTCGATAATTTCTTTGGCAACTTCCTTCGCGCTTCTGCCGTTAGTATCTATCTGATAATCAGCCCTGCTATAATAAGGCTCCCTCTTTTTTAAAAGATAATTTATCTGATCAAGCGGATTGTCGACCTTTAAAAGCGGCCGGTGAGTCTCGTTGCTGATTCTTTTTAATATCTCCTCGGCAGCCGCATTAAGGCAGAATAACACGCCACTCGTCTTCAAATCTTTTACGTTAAGCTCGTTGATAACGGCACCGCCGCCGGTATCAATGACGGAGTAGTCACCGGCTGAAACCTCTATCATAACTTCTCTCTCGAGTTCCCTGAAGCAAGACTCGCCCTTTTTGAAAAATATATCGTTTATAAGCATGCCTGATTTTTTTTCTATTAGTTCGTCGGTACTTACGAACTGCATGCCCAAATCGTGCGCTATTTCTTTGGCAACGGCGGTTTTACCCGTACCCATGAACCCGACTAATACTATGTTTTTCATGTTCTAAAACTTTTCCAGCATTTTAATATAGCTCTGATAGTTCTTGGCGATTTCTACGAGCGAATCCGACCCGAATTTTTCTACGATGGCATTCGCCATATCAAACGCGCATGCCCCTTCCGCAACAACGGCGGCGGAAGGAACGGCGCAAATATCGGACCTCTCCACTGCCGCATTTGTGCCCTCTTTTGTAATTATATCCACACTTTTAAGCGGCTTGCGCAGAGTAGATATCGGCTTCATGGCCGCTCTCACTATTATCGGCTCTCCGTTAGTGATGCCGCCTTCGATACCGCCGGCGTTATTAGTGGGCCTCGTAAACCTGCCGTCCTTGTAAATTATCTCGTCATGCGTCTTCGATCCCATTCTTCTGGCAGAGGCAAATCCGGCACCTATTTCAACACCTTTGATCGCCTGTATGGACATTACGCTCATCGCGAGTCTCGCGTCCAGTTTTCTGTCCCATTGGACGTGCGAGCCGAGCCCGACGGGCTGGCCGGTTATTATCACTTCAAATATACCGCCGAGCGTATCGCCTTCGGCAGAGGCCTTATCGATCTCTTCGCATATCAGCTTTTCTGCCGCTTTATCAGCGCACCTTACGGCGGAAGCGGCCGATATTTTCTTAATATCTGAAATAGCGAGGCTTGATGTGTGGGCATCGATTCCACCTATGTGTATCACATGTGAAAATATGTCTATCCCGAATTCCGCCAATAGCATTTTACATATCGCGCCTATTGCTACCCTTGCGGCAGTCTCCCGGGCGCTTGAGCGCTCAAGTATGTCGCGCATATCGCGCCTTCCGTATTTCATCGCACCCGCAAGGTCTGCGTGACCGGGCCGGGGCGAGTGTATTCTGGGCAGTTCGTCTATTCTTGAATCGGTGTTTTTTATCAACACCGAAATCGGGCTTCCTATCGTCTCGTTATTCCTCAATCCCGACAATATCTCCGCAACATCCGACTCTATTTTCATCCTGTCGCCGCGGCCGTATCCTGATTGTCTTTTCTTGAGCTCTTCGTTTATGAAATCGACCGAGACTTTAAGACCTGCGGGCATGCCTTCGAGTATGGCAAGCAATGCCTTTCCGTGCGATTCACCAGCCGTTAAGTAGCGTAACATGGTAACTCCTTTTGTACGTAAGTCTCATTTACAAAAACAAATAATTCAGAATCTTTGCTCCCCAGAAAATAACTATAATTGTGGCGAGGGAAATATAAGGTCCGTATGGTATTATGTCTACTTTATTCCGGATTTTAAGTATTATCCCGATAAAAGAACCGAAAAACGGCGCGATAAAAAATACAAGCAGTGCGAATTTCCAGCCGAGAAACGCGCCTATCATCCCCATAAGCTTGACATCTCCGCCGCCCATCGCATCCTTCTTAAATGCCATCTTACCCAGAACTCCGATCAGATAAGTGCTCCCGCCGCCCGCTATTACTCCCAGAAATGAGTTTAAGAGCGCCTTTTTCCATGTAGGTTCGGCCAGAATCGAAGGAAATAAAACAGCGGCAATAAGCCCGGCCAGCATCCCCGATATGGTTATAACATCCGGTATTATCTGGAATTCAAAATCTATAAACGTAGATATGACAAGGGCTGAAGCGAGTGCACCCGTACAAAAGAACTTCGGGGTCAGTCCGAAAACCATAAAAAGCGTAAGCCATAACAGTGCCGTAAGTAATTCGACCAGAAAATATCTCGGTGAAATCGGCCTTCGGCAGAAACGGCATCTTCCGCGCAAAAATATATAGCTGAAGAACGGTATGTTATCAAACCAGTATATGTTATGGTTACAATAGACACAATGGGAAGACGGAAATACCAGCGACTCACCGCGCGGAAGCCTGTATATGCATACATTCAGGAAACTCCCGACGATAGAGCCCATTATAAAAACAAATACCTTAACAATAATAAGTTTTTCCGTTTTACAATACTCCTACCAGTGCCTTCTTCATAACATGGACCGGCGCTTTCTTGCCCGTCCAGAGACTGAAAGACAGCATTCCCTGATTTAACAGCATACCTATACCGTTCGCCGTTTTTGCGCCTTTATTCCTTGCGTCGCGCAGAAGCGTCGTAGTTCTGGGATTGTATATAACGTCGTACACAAGTAAGTTCTTATGCAAAAGATCCGGATCTATTACTTTCGGATCGTGCGGCTTCATCCCGCAAGGAGTCGCATTTATGAACACATCCGAATTGAGTATCATCTCTTTCATCGCCTTACTGTCTTTCTTCAGCGCAATAGCATCGCAGGCAGTATGCCTGACCAGAGATTTCGCCAGCGCCACAGCCTTATCCGCTGCATCATCTACCAATACGATGCGGCCGGCGTCCTGAAGCGCAAGTGAAAACGATACGGCCCTTGAGGCACCGCCGGCTCCCATTATGAAAAATCTTTTTCCTTTCGGGAAAATGCCAAATTCATCCTGCAGAGACTTTACGAATCCTTTACCGTCGGTGTTAAATCCTTTCAGCTTGCCGTTTTTGACTACGATCGTATTTACCGCTCCTATGAGATCGGCTTCCCTGTCAATCTCGTCAAGATATTTAAGGACTTTTTCCTTATAAGGCACCGTAATGTTCAGACCGCGTATGCCCAATGCCCCGGCGCAGCGCATCACCGATTCAAGCGCCTCGGGTCTTATTTCAAAAGGCAGATAGACCGCGTTTATGCCCAGCGTTTTAAATGCAGCGTTGTGTATCAGCGGAGAAAAAGTGTGCCTCACAGGATATCCTATGAGGCCGTAAATCTCCGTACTTCCGTTAATGTGCATATGGCTCCTATGTAAATAATTTGTCCGTCATTACAGCCGCGCTTTCAGCGTTGCCTTCATGTGCCGCCTGTATGTTATTCTGTTTATGGCATTCAGATACGCCTTCGCGCTCGCCTCGACGATATCAGTGCTTGAGCCGCGGCCCATTATCACTTCGTCCTTTACCCTTATCCTCACGGTTACGTCACCCACAGCGTCTTTACCGCCGGTAATGGCGCGAAGAGAATAATTAAGCAGCTTCCCCTTCAGGCCGGTAGCCTTGTCTATGGCCCTATAGCACGCGTCGACAGGACCGTCGCCCGTTGAATTTACCTCGACGTTCTTATTGCCGCATCGCAGCTTAATGGTAGCATGCGGGATAATCTTATTGCCGCTTGTGACCTCAATAGATTCCAGGTGATACTTCTCCGCAATGCCCCTCGTACTGTCTTCTACAATTGCTATAAGGTCTTCATCGAAGACTTCTTTTTTCTTATCGGCCAGTTTCTTGAAATCCTCAAAAGCCCTGTTCATCTCTTTTTCATTCAGGTTAAATCCCAATTTCCTAAGCCTTTCGCCGAACGCGTGGCGTCCCGAATGTTTACCCAGAACAAGCCGCGTCATCTCCACGCCTACGTCCGCAGGTTTCATTATTTCATATGTCGTCCTGCGCTTCAGAATTCCGTCCTGGTGAATACCAGACTCGTGAGAGAAAGCATTCGCTCCGACTACCGCCTTATTGGGCTGCACCATTATACCCGTCAACCGGCTCACGAGCTGGCTTGTTTTATACAGCTCCTCGGTCTTTATGCCGCTGTTCAGTTCGAAAAAGTCTTTTCTCGTATTGATAGTCATAACTACTTCTTCCAGAGAAGCATTACCAGCTCTTTCGCCCAGGCCGTTTATCGTGCATTCTACCTGACGCGCGCCGCTTTGAAGCGCGGCTACGGAATTGGCGACCGCGAGCCCCAGATCATTGTGGCAATGGACGCTCAAGATGCACCTGTCTACCTTATCTACGTTCTCTCTTATGCCTTTTATCAGGCGTCCGAACTCATAGGGTATGGCATAACCCACCGTATCCGGAATATTGACCGTTGTAGCACCGGCATCTATTACCGCCCTGACTACCTGATACAAAAACTCCTTCTCGGTCCTCGACGCATCTTCCGGAGAAAATTCGATATCTTCGGCGAATCTTTTCGCATATTTCACACTCTGTACTGCCAGGCGCAATATTTCGTCCTCGGCCTTACGGAGTTTGTACTTCATATGTACCTTTGATGTGGCCAGAAAAAGATGTATCCTGTGGCGCTTCGCATGTTTTACCGCCTGATAGGCCGTGTCTATATCCTTTTTCAGGCATCGCGCCAGGCCGCAAATAACCGGACCCTTTATCTGTCTGGCTACGGCTTCTACCGCATCAAAATCGCCGTGGCTCGAAATGGGAAAACCCGCTTCGATAACGTCAACCTTGAGGCGCGCAAGCTGCTCCGCTATTTCGAGTTTGCCCTTCGGCGTCAATGACGCGCCCGGCGATTGTTCCCCGTCCCTCAGTGTTGTATCAAAGATTATTATCTTGTTTGTGTCCATAAAACACTTCCTTATTTCTTCATCCACGGCATCATTGCGCGTAGTTTTTTTCCTACTTCTTCTATCGGATGAGTATCTCCTGCTTTCAATAGTCTGTCAAAATTGGCCCTGCCGGTTTCATTTTCTTTTATCCATTCGCGGGCGAATTTGCCGGACTGAATATCTTTTAACATCTTCTTCATTTTCTTACGCGTCTTTTCGTTTATAATCACCGGCCCGCGCGTCAGGTCGCCGTAGCAGGCTGTGTTCGACACTTTGCGGCGCATACCGCCGATACCGACTTCCTGAATCAGGTCTGTTATCAGCTTCAGTTCGTGCAAGACCTCAAAATAAGCTATCTCCGGCTGGTAACCTGCCTCAACCAATGTATCAAAACCGGCCTTGATCAATTCGCTAACGCCGCCGCATAGTACTGCCTGCTCTCCGAATAGATCCGTCTCGGTCTCCTCGTCAAATGTCGTTTCGATAACACCTGCGCGCGTTGCGCCTATTGCTTTTGCATAGGCCAGCCCGAGCTGTTTTGCCTGGCCCGTCGCATCCTGAAATATTGCCAATAAACAGGGAACACCTTTGCCCTCTTCATACATGCGCCTTACCAAAGCACCGG